>CBDUBX010000021.1:0-17750 GCA_965365495.1 uncultured Burkholderiales bacterium | reverse complement strand
ACAAGCACGGCAGCGAGGCAGGCGAGCCAGAAGGGAGCGTGAACGTTCATCGCGGGGTCCGGGGGCGTCGGCGCCGGCGAGCGGCAGCAGGGTCGATCGAAACGACCACCGCACGGTCCCATGCCGTGCGCCATCGCGGTCGCGCTGAGCCTGCTTCGGCCGCACGATCGGCGGCTGTAGCGCGCCTGTTACCGGGTGCTACCGACCGGGCAGAGCCCGTCGCGGCCAGCGACCCGGCGCCGACCCACGGCGCGCGGGTTTCGCCGCAGTGGTCGGCGCGAGGTTGTCGCCGAGCGGGCCACGACCGCCG
Organism: uncultured Burkholderiales bacterium; assembly: GCA_965365495.1. GTDB lineage: Bacteria > Pseudomonadota > Gammaproteobacteria > Burkholderiales > Burkholderiaceae_C > Rubrivivax. Next base: position 17,440 of record CBDUBX010000021.1, on the reverse strand, counting down.
ACGCGCCGCTCACACGAGTTACGACCGCTCACGCGGCGGCCGCGGCGTGGCGTCCGATCGCGCCCGCCACAGCTGGCGCGCCGCGAGCGCGATGAACACGGAGTTCGTGACCAAATACCGCCGCCACAGCCGTCGCGGCTCGCTGGCGAGACGGTGCAGCCACTCGAGTCCGGCGTCGCGCATCCAGCGCGGCGCACGCGCGGTGGTGCCGGCGTGAAAGTCGAACGCCGCGCCGACGCCGATCATCACCGCGCGGACGCGGCCGCGGTGCGCTTGCATCCACGCCTCCTGCTTCGGGCAACCGAGGCTGACCCAGACGATCTGCGCACCCGACGCGTCGATGCGGTCGACCCACGAGGCGTCTTCGGCCGCGGTCAGCGTGCGAAACGGCGGTGAGCCGGCGCCGACGATGCGCAGCGTCGGAAAGGACCGCAGCAGTGAGGCTTGCAGCGCGGCCAGCGTCGCGTCGGTGCTGCCGAACAGGTAGACGCTCAGGCCGTCGCGCGCAGCGCGTTCGCAGCAGCGCCACATCAGGTCGGGGCCGTTGATCCGCGGCTGGCCGGCGTGGCCGAGTCGGCGCACCATCCACGCCACCGGCGCGCCGTCGGGCGTGCACAGGTCGGCGTGTTGCAGCACGTCGGCGAACGCCGCGTTCTGCGCCGCGGTGACGACCGAATGCACGTTGCAGATGCACACGCAGCGCGATTCGCGCTGCCGCGCCCAGCCGGCGATGCGGTCGACCGCGGCGTCCCATGTCAGCACGTCGATCGGCGCGTCGAGCACCGGCGCGGTGACGCGGTCGGCCCGTGCAGCCGTTGGCGCCGGTGCCGACTCAGGCCGCACCGATTGCCTCGTCGTAGATCGCGATGAGCCGGCGGTGATTGACGTCGCCGGTCCAGTGCGCGGCGTGGTGCGCGCGCGCCGCCGCGCCCATCGCCGCGAGGTGGTCCGGCGTCGCTGCGGCGACCGCGGCAGCGAGCGCGTCGGCCGACCCGGCGTCGAACAGTTGGCCGGTGCGGCCGTCGTCGATCAGCGACGGCAGCGCGCCGATCCGGCTGGCGATCGCCGGCAGGCCGCAGGCGAACGCTTCGACCAGCGTGCGCGGAAAGTTCTCGTACCAGATGCTCGGCAGCAGCAGCGCGGCGCTGCGGCGCATCCACGCATAGACGTCGTCGGCGGCCAGCGCGCCGAGCAGCTGCACGCCGGGAACGCCGCGCAGCGCCGCATCGAGCGGGCCGGTGCCGACGACATGCAGCGGCGGCGCCGACGGTGGCAGCCGGCGCCACGCGTCGGCGAGCACGTGCACGCCCTTTTCGACCGCCAGCCGGCCGACGAACAGAAAGCCGTCGCGCGGCGCATCGGCGTCGCTGGCTGCCGGCACGTCGACGAAGTTCGGCTTGACCGTGAGCTTGGCGCGCGGCAGGCCGCCGGCGACGAAGCGGTCGCGGCAGAAGTCGTTCAGTGCGATGTAGCGCGCGATGCGCCGCTGCCACGTGCCGGCGGCTCGGTGGGTCGCGACCATCGCCGCCAGCACCGCGCTCTGCGCCGCGCTGTCGCGGTAGCAGCGGTGGGCGACGGCGCGCCACGGCACGCGGCCGACGCAGTCCTCGCAAGGCCGGCCGTCGCGCAGCATCAGCGCCTGCGGGCAGACGAGGCGGAAGTTGTGCAGCGTCTGCACGACCGGCACGCGCCGTCGCGACGCGGCCCAGTAGATCGACGGCGAGATCAACGGAAACGTGTTGTGCACGTGGATCACGTCGGGCGTATGGTCGTCGACGATGCGCTCGATGTCGGCAACGGTGCGGCGCGACCACAGCGTCTGCATCGCGACACCGGCGCGCGGCAGCGCATCGATCTCGTCGTTGTGGCGGCGGTACTCGACGACGTCGTGTCCGTGATGGCGCAGCAGCGCGACCTCGGCCTCGACGACGGCGTCTTCGCCGCCGCGCTGCTGGTAGCGGTTGTGGGCGACGACGACGCGCAGCGGCCTTGCAGGCGGACCGGACATGCCGCGCGGGTCAGCCGCCCGACGCGACGAACTCGCGGTACGCGACCTGCAACCCGACGGCGAGCGGTGTCGTCGCGCGCCAGCCGAGCGATTGCAGCCGCGACACGTCCATCAGTTTGCGCGGGGTGCCGTCGGGCTTGGTGCGGTCGTAGACGATCGCGCCGTCGTAGCCGATGACGGCGGCGACGGTGGCGGCGAGCTCGGCGATCGTCACATCGTCGCCGACGCCGATGTTGACGAGCGGCGGGTCGAAGCGGCCGCTTCGGCTTTCGTCGCTGCCGAGCAGCGGCTGCCAACGGGCGTCGGGCAGGTTCATCAGGAACACGCAGGCGTCGGCCATGTCGTCGCTGAACAGGAACTCGCGCCGCGGCGTGCCGCTGCCCCAGACGACGACCTCGCGCGCGCCGCTGACCTTGGCTTCGTGGAACTTGCGCAGCAACGCCGGGATCACGTGGCTGTTCGTCGGGTGGTAGTTGTCGCCGGGGCCGTAGAGGTTGGTCGGCATTGCGGCGACGAAGCGCGTGCCGTGCTGGCGGTTGTAGCTCCAGCACATCTCGATGCCGGCGATCTTGGCGATCGCGTACGGCCGGTTCGTCGGCTCGAGCGGACCGGTCAGCAGCGCGGTCTCGGCCATCGGCTGCGGCGCGTGCTTCGGGTAGATGCAGCTGCTGCCGAGGAACAGCAGCCGCGAGACGCCGTGGCGCCAGGCGGCGTGGATCACGCTCATCTGGATCGCGAGGTTGTCGCGGATGAAGTCGGCCGGATAGGTGTCGTTGGCGACGATGCCGCCGACCCTGGCCGCGGCGAGGAAGACGAATTCCGGCCGTTCGGCGGCGAAAAACGTGTCGGTCGCCGCGGCGTCGGTGAGGTCGAGCTCGGCATGGGTGCGGACGACGAGACCGGTGTGGCCGTCGGCGCGCAGCCGACGGACGATCGCGCTGCCGACGAGGCCACGGTGGCCGGCGACGTAGATGCGGCTGGCGGGTCGCAAGGCGGTATCGATCGAACGCCGGGCGGTCGACTCAGACCGCGCCGGCGGGCGGCTTGATCACGTCGGCGACGCGAACGCCGTCGGTCGTCTGCACGCTGCATTCGGCGATGACCTTGCCGCCCGGGCGCTGGCGCAGCTCGGTGCCAATGTCCATCTGGACGCGGCCCTGCTCGTTGCTCGCCGGGCTCATTTCGATGCGCCCCCAGCGGTTGAGCTCGATCTTGAACGGCAGGTCCTGCAGCTGCGGGTGGGCGATCACGTCGGCCCAGGTCATCGTGCCCATTGCGCGGTGCTCCTCGGTAGCGACTCCGCCTGTCACTCGTGATAGTCGTAGGCGCGGAAGCCGGCCAGCTTGACGAGGCTGTCGCGCTTGGCGGCGGCGTGGTCGCTGGTCACCATCTCGCGCACCAGCTCGTCGAAGCTCGTCGTCGGCGTCCAGCCGAGCTTGGCCTTGGCCTTGGCCGGGTCGCCGAGCAGCGTCTCGACCTCGGTCGGCCGGAAGTAGCGCGGGTCGACGCGGACGACGACGTCGCCCGGCTTGCACTTCGGCGCCGGGTCGTTGCCGGCGGCCTTCGCATCGACCGCGGCGACGACGCCGACCTCGTGCTCGCCGTGGCCCTCGAACGCGACCGTGATGCCGAGCACCGCCGCCGCGCGCTGGACGAACTCGCGCACGCTGTGCTGCTCGCCGGTGGCGATGACGAAATCCTCGGCCTCGCGCTGCTGCAGCATCAGCCACTGCATCAGCACGTAATCGCGCGCGTGGCCCCAATCGCGCAGCGCGCCGAGGTTGCCGAGGTACAGGCAGTCCTGCAGCCCGAGGGCGATGCGCGCGACGGCGCGCGTGATCTTGCGCGTGACGAAGGTTTCGCCGCGGATCGGACTTTCGTGGTTGAACAGGATGCCGTTGCACGCGTACATGCCGTACGCCTCGCGGTAGTTCACCGTGATCCAGTAGGCGTAGAGCTTGGCCACCGCATACGGGCTGCGCGGGTAGAAAGGCGTCGCCTCCGTCTGCGGCACCTGCTGCACGAGGCCGTACAGCTCGCTGGTGCTGGCCTGGTAGAAGCGCGTCTTCTTCGCCAGGCCGAGGATGCGGATCGCCTCGAGCAGCCGCAGCGTGCCGACGCCGTCGACGTCGGCGGTGTACTCGGGCTGCTCGAAGCTGACCGCGACGTGGCTCATCGCGCCGAGGTTGTAGACCTCGTCGGGCTGCACCTGCTGGACGATGCGGATCAGGTTGGTGCTGTCGGTCAGGTCGCCGTAGTGCAGCGTGAAGCGCTGGTGCTCGACGTGCGGGTCCTGGTACAGGTGGTCGACGCGGTCGGTGTTGAACAGCGACGCCCGGCGCTTGATGCCGTGGACGTCGTAACCCTTGTCGAGCAGCAGCTCGGCGAGGTAGGCGCCGTCCTGGCCGGTGACGCCGGTGATGAGTGCGGTCTTCGTCGTCATCGTCGCTGCCGTCGCATTCGGCCGCCGGTTCCAAATATCGAGATTACACCGCGCCCCGCCCGGCCGCGCCGTTGCAGGTGGCGGGGACGGCCGGCCGACTGGCGTCGAACGGCGTGAAAACCGTCGCGCCGGCGGTTCGCGAACGGCCCGCGGCGCGCCGGTGGTCTGCCCCCTCGATGCAAGAATCCGACCAGCGCCCAGCAGCGTCGATCGAACACGAAAGCCCCTGTCCATGAAAGTCACCGTCGTCGGCACCGGATACGTCGGCCTCGTCACCGGCGCCTGCCTGTCCGAGATGGGCAACCACGTGCTGTGCCTCGACGTCGACGAGCGCAAGATCCGCCTGCTGCTCGACGGCCGGATCCCGATCCACGAGCCCGGCCTGGAGCCCATCGTCCAGCGCAACGTCGCCGCCGGCCGGCTGCAGTTCACGACCGACGTCGCCGCCGCGGTCGCGCACGGCACGATGCAGTTCATCGGCGTCGGCACGCCGCCCGACGAGGACGGCTCGGCCGACTTGCAGTACGTGCTCGCGGCAGCGACCAACATCGGCCGGCTGATGACCGACTACAAGGTCATCGTCGACAAGAGCACGGTCCCGGTCGGCACCGCCGACCAGGTGCGCGCCGCGGTGCAGTCGGCGCTCGACGCGCGCGGCCTGGGCGACACTGCGTTCGCCGTCGTGTCGAACCCCGAGTTTCTGAAGGAGGGCGCCGCGGTCGAGGACTGCATGCGGCCCGACCGCATCGTCGTCGGCGCCGACGACGAACGCGCGATCCTCCTGATGCGGTCGCTGTACATGCCGTTCATGCGCAACCACGACCGGCTGCAGCTGATGGACGTGCGCAGCGCCGAGTTCACGAAGTACGCCGCCAACGCGATGCTCGCGACGCGGATCAGCTTCATGAACGAGCTCGCGCAGCTCGCCGAGCGCGTCGGCGCCGACATCGAGAGTGTGCGCAAGGGCATCGGCAGCGACCCGCGGATCGGCACGAGCTTCCTCTACCCCGGCACCGGTTACGGCGGCAGCTGCTTCCCGAAAGACGTGCAGGCGCTGCTCCACACCGCGCGTTCGAACAGCGTCACGCTCGGCGTGCTGCAGGCGGTCGAAGACGCCAACGAGCGTGCCAAGCGTGTGCTCGTCGACAAGATCGTCGCGCGCTACGGCGAGGATCTGTCGGGCCGGACGTTCGCGCTGTGGGGGCTGGCCTTCAAGCCGAACACCGACGACATGCGCGAGGCGCCGAGCCGCGTGATCGTCGCCGAGCTGACGCGGCGCGGCGCCGAGGTGCGCGCCTACGACCCGGTGGCGATCGACGAAGCGAGGCGCGTGCTGGCCGACACGCCGCGGTTGACATTCGTCGACAACCAGCAGGCCGCGCTCGAAGGCGCCGACGCGCTCGTCGTCGTCACCGAGTGGAAGGAGTTCCGCAACCCCGACTTCGATGCGTTGAAGGCGGCGCTGCGCGACCCGGTGGTCTTCGACGGCCGCAACCTGTACGACCCGGCGCTGATGCGCGCCTTCGGCATCGAATACCACGGCATCGGCCGGCGCGCCGGCTAAAGCCGCTGCGCGCGCGTGGCTGCGGTACAGTCGCCGCCGTGGATTTGTGCAAGACGATTGTTGTTCGGCGGTTTTCGGTTCGTGCTCTTTGAGGGTGCTCGTCGGATGTCCGGCATCGGTGAACTTCTTGGCCGATCTGCACTGCGCCGGCGTGTGCCGCGCAGCACCACCTGAAAGGATAGAGACATGACCACGCAAACCGGAACCGTGAAATGGTTCGACGACGGCAAGGGCTTCGGCTTCATCACGCCCGATGGCGGCGGCAAGGACCTGTTCGCGCATTTCAGCGAGATCCAGAGCACCGGCGGCTTCCGCAGCCTGGCCGAGAACGAGAAGGTCGAGTTCGAAGTGAAGCAGGGGCCGAAAGGCCCGCAGGCGTCGAGCATCCGCAAGCTCGGCTGAGCGGCGGCACGGTCCGTCGACGAGCAAACCGCGGCCTTGGCCGCGGTTTTTCGTTGCGCCGAACGGATCTGCCTAGCGCCGGTCGTCCGGCAGTTCGGCGTCGACCAGGGTCGGCGCCGCGGCGTCCTTCGCTGCAAGCAGCCGCGCGGCAACCCCCGCCGGCAGCGGCCAGTCGATGCCGATCGCCGGGTCGTCCCAGCGGATCGCGCGCTCGCAGTCGCGCGCGTAGTAATCGGTCGTCTTGTAGACGAAGCGCGTGTCGTCGTCGAGCGCGATGAAGCCGTGGGCGAAGCCCGGCGGGATCCACAGCTGGCGGCGGTTGGCGGCGCTGAGCTCGATGCCCAGCCAACGGCCGAAGGTCGGCGAGGCGCGGCGGATGTCGACCGCGACGTCGAACGCCGTGCCGGCGACGACGCGAACGAGCTTGCCCTGCGCGTGCGGCGGCAGCTGGTAGTGCAGGCCGCGCAGCACGCCGCGGCGGCTGACCGATTCGTTGTCCTGCACGAAGACCGCCGCCGGCTGGCCGTGCTCGGCGAGCAGGGCGTCGAAACGCGCGGCGTTCCAGCTTTCGGTGAACCAGCCGCGGTCGTCGGCGAACACCGCCGGCTCGACGACGAGCACGCCCGGCAGCGCGGTCGGCAGCAGCTTCATTGCAGCGGCATCGGGCGCGACATCCCGCGTTCGGCGATCAGCCGCATCAGGTACTGGCCGTAGCCGTTCTTGATCATCGGCGCGGCCAGCCGTTCGACGTCGGCGTCGTCGATCCAGCCGTTGCGCCACGCGATCTCCTCCGGACACGCGACCTTCAGCCCCTGGCGCTTCTCGAGCGTGGCGATGAATTGGCCGGCTTCGATCAGGCTGTCGTGGGTGCCGGTGTCGAGCCACGCGTAGCCGCGGCCGAGGATCTCGACGTCGAGTTCGCCGCGCTGCAGGTAGTGCGCGTTGACCGCGGTGATCTCGAGCTCGCCGCGCGCGCTCGGCCGGATCTCGGCGGCGACGTCGCAGACCTGCCGGTCGTAGAAGTACAGCCCGGTGACGGCGTACGAGCTGCGCGGTTGCGCGGGCTTTTCCTCGATGCTGATCGCGCGGCGCTGGCCGTCGAACTCGACGACGCCGTAGCGCTCGGGGTCGTGGACGTGATAGGCGAACACCGTCGCGCCGGCGTCGCGGCCGCAGGCGCGAGCCAGCATCGGCGCGAAGTCGTTGCCATAGAAGATGTTGTCACCGAGCACCAGCGCGCTGCAGTCGCCGGCGACGAACGATCGACCGAGGATGAACGCCTGCGCCAGGCCGTCGGGGCTGGGCTGCACGCAGTACTGCAGGTTCATGCCCCAGCGGCTGCCGTCGCCGAGCAGCGCCGCGAACCGCGGCGTGTCCTGCGGCGTGCTGATCACGAGCACGTCGCAGATGCCGGCGAGCATCAGCGTGCTCAACGGGTAGTAGACCATCGGCTTGTCGTACACCGGCAGCAGCTGCTTGCTCATCGCGAGCGTGGCCGGGTGCAGCCGAGTGCCGGAGCCGCCGGCGAGGATCAGTCCCTTGCGGGTGGTGTGGAGTGGGGTCATCGGGCAAGCGGCGCGGGGGAAGGAAGGATCTCGGCGAGCAGGCGTTCGACGCCGCGCTGCCACGGCGGCAGCGTCAGGCCGAACGTGCGCTGCAGCCGCGACGTGTCGAGTCGCGAATTCAGCGGCCGCTGCGCCGGCGTCGGGTAGTCGGCGGTCGCGACCGGGCGGATCGCGTCGGCGCCGGCCTTCAGCGCATGGCCGTGGGCCTGGGCCCAACCGACGACGAAGCGTGCGTAGCCGCACCAGCTCGTTTCGCCGGCGGCCGTGCAGTGGTAGGTGCCGCCGACGCGCGAGTCGGCGAGCAGCCGCCGCACCACGTGCGCAGTGACGTCGGCGAGCAACTCGGCGCCGGTCGGCGCGCCGACCTGGTCGTCGACGACCGACAGCGTCTCGCGTTCGGCCGCCAGACGCAGCATCGTGCGCACAAAATTGCCGCCGCGCGCGGCGTAGACCCAGCTCGTGCGCAGGATCAGGTGCGCCGCGCCGCTTTCGCGGATCGCCTGCTCGCCGTCGCGTTTGCTGCGGCCGTACACCGACAGCGGCGCGGTCGCCGCGTCCTCGTCGCGCGGCGCATCGCCGCTGCCGTCGAAGACGTAGTCGGTGCCGTAGTGGACGATCGGCACCGCGGCGCGCGCGCACTCGCGCGCCAGCACCGCGGGGGCCGTCGCGTTGATCGTCTGCGCGACGTCGGGCTCGGACTCGGCGCGGTCGACCGCGGTGTGCGCCGCGGCGTTGACGACGAGCTGCGGCGCCACGCGGGCGAACAGCGCCGGCAGCGTCTGCGGCTGCGTGAAGTCGGCGCGGCGGTCGCCTGCGGTGTCGAAGTCGCAGGCGATGACGTCACCGAGCGGCGCGAGCGCGCGCTGCAGCTCCCAGCCGACCTGGCCGTTGCAGCCGAGCAGCAGGATCCTCATCGGCGCGTCAGCCGAGCGCGCGGCCGCTGTCAGCGCGCCGCATAGTTCTGCGCCACCCAGTCGCGATAGGCGCCGCTTTGCACGTCGGCGATCCAGTCGCCGTGGTCGAGCACCCACTGCACCGTCTTGCGGATGCCGCTGGCGAAGGTCTCGGCCGGGCGCCAGCCGAGCTCGCGTTCGATCTTGCGCGCGTCGATCGCGTAGCGACGGTCGTGGCCGGGGCGATCCTTGACGTGGGTGACGAGTCGCGCGTACGGGCCTTGCGGGTCGGGCCGCAGCTCGTCGAGCAGCGCGCAGATCGTCGCGACGATGTCCCTGTTCGCCTGCTCGTTCCAGCCGCCGACGTTGTAGACCTCGCCGACGCGGCCGCGTTCGAGCACCGCGCGAATCGCGCTGCAGTGGTCGCCGACGTAGAGCCAATCGCGCACCTGCAGGCCGTCGCCGTAGATCGGCAGCGGCTTGCCGGCGAGCGCGTTGACGATCACCAGCGGGATCAGCTTTTCGGGAAAGTGGTAGGGGCCGTAGTTATTGCTGCAGTTGGTCGTCGTCACCGGCAGCCCGTAGGTGTGGTGCCACGCGCGGACGAGGTGGTCGCTCGCCGCCTTGCTCGCGCTGTACGGGCTGTTCGGCTGGTACGGATGGTCTTCGGCGAACGCCGGCGCGTCGGGCGCCAGGCTGCCGTAGACCTCGTCGGTCGACACGTGGTGAAAGCGGAAGCGCGCGCGGTCGTCGGGCGGCAGCGACGTCCAGTGCGCACGCGCCGCTTCGAGCAGCGCGAACGTGCCGTCGACGTTGGTGCGCACGAACGTGCCGGGGCCGTGGATGCTGCGGTCGACGTGGCTTTCGGCCGCGAGGTGGACGACGGCGCGCGGCCGGTGCTCGGCGAACAGCTGCTCGAGCAGCGCGCGGTCGCAGATGTCGCCGTGGACGAAGACGTGGCGGTCGTCGCCGTCGAGCGCGCTCAGGTTGCGCCGGTTGCCGGCGTAGGTCAGCGCGTCGACGTTGACGACGCGCTCGTCGGACTGCGCGAGCCAGTCGAGAACGAAGTTGCTGCCGATGAAGCCGGCGCCGCCGGTCACGAGGAGGGTCATCGTCGAAGTTCCCTGGGCAGTCGCGTCACTTCGGCACGCGGCCGTAGGTGTCGTCGAAGCGCACGATGTCGTCCTCGCCGAGGTAGCTGCCCGACTGCACCTCGATGATCTCGAGCGGCACCTTGCCCGGATTGCGCAGCCGGTGCATCTCGCCCAGCGGGATGTAGGTGCTCTGGTTCTCGGCCAACAGCACGACCTTGTCGCCGACCGTGACCTCGGCGGTGCCGGTGACGACGATCCAGTGCTCGGCGCGGTGGTGGTGCATCTGCAGGCTCAACGACGCACCGGGCTTGACCATGATCCGCTTGACCTGGTGGCGCGGCCCCTGGTCGATGCCGTCGTACCAGCCCCACGGCCGGTGCACCTTGCGGTGCAGCGCGTGCTCGCCGCGCTGCTCGCGGCCGAGCCGCTCGACGATCGCCTTCACGTCCTGGCTCTTGTCGCGCCGCGCGACGAGCACCGCGTCGGCGGTTTCGACGACGACGACGTCGTCGAGCCCGACCGCGGCGACGAGCCGGCTGCCGGCATGGACGAACGTGTTGCGGCTGTCGGCGACGATCGCGTCGCCGACCGCGGCGTTGCCGGCGCCGTCCTTGTCGGTCACCTGCCACACCGCGTCCCACGCGCCGAGGTCGTTCCAACCGGCGGCCAGCGGCTGCATGCGGATGTCGAGCACGCCGGGGCAGCGTTCCATCACGGCATAGTCGATCGACTCGGCGGGCACCGCGGCGAACTCGGCCGCGCCGGGGCGGACGAAGCGGTCGTCGGCGGTGCGCGCGGCGAACGCGGCGCGGCACGCCGCGGCGATGTCGGCGCGGAAGCGTTCGAGCGCGTCGAGCCACACCGACGCGCGCAGCACGAACATGCCGGCGTTCCAGTAGTAGGCGCCGTCGGCGACATAGCCGCGCGCGGTGGCGAGGTCGGGCTTTTCGACGAAGCGCACGACGCGGTCGCCGTCGGCGCGGACGTAGCCGTAGCCGGTCTCCGGCCGGTCCGGCGCGATGCCGAGGAGCACGATCGCGCCATCGGCGGCGGCGCACACCGCGCGGCGCAGCGCGGCGGCGAACGCGGCGGTGTCGGCGACGACGTGGTCGGCCGGCGCGACGACGAGCACCGGGTCGGCGCCGCCGGTCTGCGCCTGCAGCGCGGCCAGCGTCAACGCCGGCGCGGTGTTGCGCCCCGCGGGTTCGAGTACCACCGCCTGCGGCGGCGTGCGCAGCTCGCGCAGCTGGTCGAGGACGAGGAATCGATGCTCCTCGTTGCCGACGACGAGCGGCGGCGCAACCGCGATGCCGTCGCCGGCCACCTGCGCCAGCCGCGACGCCGCCTGCTGGAACAGGCTCGTCGTGCCGCCGGCCAGCGGCAGGAACTGCTTCGGGAAACCGGCGCGCGACAGCGGCCACAGCCGCGTGCCCGAGCCGCCGGCCATGATCACCGGGACGACGTCGATCGTGCGGGCGTCGGTCGCGGGGTCGTTCGCAGCGTTCACGGGGCGTAGCCTTTCGGGTTCTTCGACTGCCAGCGCCAGCTGTCGGCACACATCCGCGCGAGATCGTGGCGCGCGCGCCAGCCGAGCAGCGATTCGGCGAGCGACGGGTCGGCAAAGCACGCGGCGACGTCGCCGGCGCGGCGCGGCTCGACGCGGGTCGGGATCGATCGGCCGCTGGCGCGTTCGTACGCGGCGACGACGTCGCGCACGCTGGCGCCGCGCCCGGTGCCGAGGTTGACGGTGAACGAGCCTTCGCGGTCGAGCAGCCGCGCGAGCGCGGCGACGTGGCCCGCGGCGAGGTCTTCGACGTGGATGTAGTCGCGCACGCCGGTGCCGTCGGGCGTCGGATAGTCGTCGCCGAAGATCGAGAGGTGCGGGCGGCGGCCGACCGCGACCTGCGCGACGTAGGGCATCAGGTTGTTCGGCACGTCGCGCGGGTCTTCGCCGATGCGACCGCTGGCGTGCGCGCCGACCGGGTTGAAGTAACGCAGCACGGCATAGCGGAAGTTCGGATCGGCAGCGCCGACGTCGACGGTGATCTGTTCGCCGGCGAGCTTCGTGCGGCCGTAGGGACTCGAAGCAGCGAGCGGCGCGTCCTCGGCGATCGGCAGCGACCGCGGCTCGCCGTAGACGGTCGCGCTCGAGCTGAAGACGAAGCGCGCTACCGCGTGGCGGCGCATCGCCTGCAGCACCGTGACGAGCCCGCCGACGTTGGTGGCCCAGTAGTCGAGCGGCTTCGACGCCGACTCGCCGACCGCCTTCAGCGCCGCGAAGTGGACGACCGCGTCGATGCGCTGCCGCGCAAAGATCGCGTCGACCGCGCCCGCGTCGGTCACGTCGGCGCGCTCGAACACCGGCGCCCGCCCCGACAGCTCGTGCAGCCGCTCGAGCACGACCGGCGAGCTGTTGGAGAAGTCGTCGACGCCGACCACGTCGAACCCCGCGCCCAGCAGCGCGAGCCAGGTGTGCGAGCCGATGTAGCCGGTGGCGCCGGTGAGCAGGACGTGGGCCATCAGTCGATCGTGAACTGGCCGTAGCAACTGGCGCGGTGGGCACGCAGGTCGATGCCGAGTTGGCCGCTCGACGACACGCGCTCGGTGCCGACCGAGCAGCCGACGGCGACGCTGCGCGTCGGTGCCCAGCGGCCGCCGACCGACACGCGCACGACGTTCTCGCGGCCGCTGGCCGCGAGCGGCACCAGCGGGTCGTCGATCGTGCGCACGAGGTCGCGCCGCGCCACGTAGGCCATTGCGTTGAAAACGATCTTCGCCGAGTACGCGTGGTCGGCGCGCACACGCAGCGCGGTCGTCACGCGGCTGTAGTCGGCAGTGGCGTCGGTTTCGTCGACGACGACGGTGTAGGCGCTGTGCCCGGTGTCGCGGAAGACCCGGGTGTCGACGCGCAGCTTGCCGGTCGGCCGCCAGACCCAGCCGGCGTTGCCGGTGACGCCGGAGAAGTCGCGCCGGTCGTTGATGTCGTAGTCGGTGCGGCCCCAGCGCAGCTGGCCGTCGAACGCCGAGACGTCCGACGGCTGGACACGCGCCGACGCCTGGACGTCGGTGCGCGTGTAGCGGTCGAACGTGTAGTCGCCGCGGGCGCCGCGCAGCGACAGCCCGAACCAGGTCGCGCCGCTCGGCCAGTAGCGCACGCCGAGCGACGCGCGCGTCTGTTCGTAGTTGCGCGACTGCACGCGCGGATCGTCGAGGCTGTTGTCGAGTTCGCGCCAACCGGCGCCGGCCTCGAAGGTGTAGCGCGTGACGCCGCCGAGCCGCACATCGGCGTCGAAGTTCTTCATCGTCTCGAGGTTGCGCCGCGTCAACAGCCCGACCTCGGCGGTGTTGAAGCTCGCCAGCCGCCGGTCGGTGGCGGCGCGGATGCTGCCGGACAGACGGTTCACCGTTTCCCAGTCGACGCCGGCGCGCAGCGCGTAGCCTTCGTGGTCGTAGACCTCGTTGTCGGCGTAGCGCGCCGCGCGCAGCGTCGCATCGGCGAACACGCGCTGGCGGCTGATCGGCTGGTCGATGCCGGCGAACACCGACGTCACCGAGACCGTGTCGGACTTGCTGTAGCCGAGCGGCGCGGCCTGGTCGTCGGCGAGCCGCAGCAGGTTCGTCTCGCGGACGATGCTTTGCGACGCGCCGACGTGGTACGGGCCGGTCTGCGCCGCGGCGCCGGCGCCCAGCAGCGCAAGAGCGAGCGGAGCCGCGCGGCGGAACCAGGCTGGCGTCGTCATCGGTGGTCTCCTCGAAATCGTCGCTCGGGCCGCGGGCCCGGCGCTCAATATGCGCTGCGGTCGAAAAACACGACCTTGACGGTGCGCGCGATGATCTGCAGGTCGAGCCCGAGCGACCAGTTGCGGAGGTACTCGAGGTCGTATTCGACGCGCGCCTTCATCTTCTCGAGCGTTTCGGTCTCGCCGCGGTGGCCGTGGATCTGTGCCCAGCCGGTGATCCCCGGCTTGACCTTGTGGCGGACCATGTAGGCCTTGATCAGCTGGCGGTACGACTGGTTGTGCGCCACCGCATGCGGCCGCGGGCCGACGATGCTCATCCGCCCCTGCAGCACGTTGATGAACTGCGGCAGCTCGTCGAGCGACGTGCGGCGGATGAAAGCGCCGAACGGCGTGATCCGCGGGTCGCCGCGCTTGGCCTGCGGCACGACGTCGCCGTCTTCGAGCGTGCGCATCGAACGAAACTTGTAGACGACGATCTCGCTGCCGTCGAGGCCGTTGCGGCGCTGGCGGAACAGGATCGGCCCCGGCGACGTGAGCTTCACGCCGATCGCGATCGCCAGCAGCAGCGGCGAGATCAGCACCAGGATCACGCTCGCGAGGACGAAGTCCGACAACCGCTTGACGAGGCGGTTGGTGCCGGTGAACGGTGTCTCGAGCAGGCCGACGACCGGCACGCCGTTCATGTCCTGCAAGCGGCCCTGGATGATGCTGATGCCGAACACGTCGGGCACGAAGTAGATGCTGGCCGTAGTGTCCTGCACCTGCTCCATCAATTCGACGATCCGCGGCTGCGAACCCAGCGGCAGCGTGATGTAGACCTCGTGGACGCCGTGCTCGCGCATGTACGGCGCCACCTGGCGCAGATTGCCGAGCCTGAGCCCCGCCGCGTCGCGGTCGACGCGGTCGTCGGCGCGATCGTCGAAGTAGCCGAGGAACGACAGCCCGATATCGCCGCGCGCCTGGAACGCGCGCGCGACCTTCACGCCCATCGCGCCGGCGCCGACGACGACCGCGGTGCGCCGGTTCTCGGGCAGCTGCGCCCAACGGCGCAGCGCCGCGCGGCCGACGAAAAAGGCCAGCCACTGCAGCGTCGGCGTGATCACCACCCAGTTCAGCAGGATCGTCGTGTCGAAGAACTGCAGGCTGCGCGTCGCATAGCCGCACAGCGCCAGGATCACGAGCAGCGTCACCCACGACAGCGTGATGTCGACCGCGACGTTCAGCGGCCGGTCGCCGAAACGGTTGCTTCCCGGAAACGTCAGCGCGAAGACGAGCAGACACAGCGTCAGGTCCGACCGCGCGATCGGCTCGTCGAACCAAGCCGTCACCCCCAGGAACACCGCCACTGCGATGCCGGGCTCGAGAAACGCCGCCACCAGCGACGTCACCGACTGCGGCGCGCTGTAGAACGTGCGTTTGTAGCCTCGGTCTTCGAACATCGGGCGGGCCAGGCGGAGCAGGCTGCGCCCGCGAGACGGACGAAGCAGCGTTGTTGCAACGCGTGTTGCAAGCTTGGGGCCAGGCCGGGCGGCGGGCCGAAACGGCGCGGATTGTCGGCCAATTCGCCCCGCGCAAGCGCCGCGGCGGACCGCCGGCGTGCCGGGCTGCGCACCTCGGCCGCTGCCTACAATGCCCCGATGTTGCAAAGCCTCAACGCCCTGCTGGCACCGGCGCTGGCGCAGCGCCTGACGCTGCTTATCAACCACGTGCTCGGCAGCGAGTCGATCGCCACGCAGCGGCTGCAGCCGCACGCCGGCCGCACGCTGCGGCTGACGCTGGCGGACTGGCCGGCGCTGCTGCCGATGCCGCCTGCATTGGCGTGGCGGGTGACGCCGGCCGGGCTGCTCGACTGGGTCGGCGCGGACGCACCGGCCGACCCCGAGCTTGTGCTGCGCATCGACGCGTCCAACCCGGCGCTGCTCGCCGCGCGCACGGTCGCCGGCGAGCCCGCGGCAGTGCAGATCGAAGGCGACGCGCAGTTCGCCGGCGACGTCAACTGGCTGATCCACAACCTGCGCTGGGACGTCGAAGCCGACCTCGAACGGTTCTTCGGCCCGTTCGCCGCGCGCCAGCTCGGCCAGCTCGGGCGGGCGCTGGCCGGCGGCCTGCGCATCGCGGTCAAGGGTGCGGTCGGACTCGCCGAGCGCATCCGTCCGGGGCGCGGGGCGTCGTCTTGACGCCCGCGAGCGTGCCGGCGGCCGTCTGGCCGCCGCGCGACCGCTGACGCCGCGCCGGCATGGCACGCCTCTGGCGGCTGGCGTTCATCGTCGTCGTCGTCCTGCGCTTCGGCCTGGACGAGGTCGCGCTGAGCGCGTTCCGCCAGCGCTGGGTCCGCGCGTTCGTGCGGATCGTCACCGTCGGCCGGCGGCTCGACGCGCCGCGCAGCGTGCGGCTGCGCCTCGGCCTCGAGCGGCTCGGGCCGATCTTCGTCAAGTTCGGCCAGGTGCTGTCGACGCGCCCCGACCTCGTGCCGCGCGACGTCGCCGAGGAGCTCGCGAAGCTGCAGGACCGCGTGCCGCCGTTCCCGGCGCCGGTGGCGCGCGCGCTCGTCGAGCGCGCGTTCGGCGCCCGCATCGAAGACGTGTTCACGAGCTTCGACGCCGAGCCGGTCGCGAGCGCGTCGATCGCGCAGGTGCACTTCGCGGTGTTGAAGGACGGGCGCGAGGTCGCGGTCAAGGTGCTGCGGCCGGGCATGCTGCGCGTCATCGACCAAGACCTGAGCCTGCTGCACCAGCTCGCGCGCTGGATCGAACGGTCGTCGGCCGACGGCAAACGCCTCAAGCCGCGCGAGGTGGTGGCCGAATTCGACGGCTACCTGCACGACGAGCTCGACCTCGTGCGCGAGGCCGCGAACGCGACGCAGCTGCGGCGCAACATGGAGGGTCTGCGCCTCGTCATGGTGCCCGAGATGGTGTGGGAGCTGTGCACGCCCGGCGTCA
The DNA here is from genome assembly GCA_965365495.1 of uncultured Burkholderiales bacterium. Lineage (GTDB taxonomy): Bacteria > Pseudomonadota > Gammaproteobacteria > Burkholderiales > Burkholderiaceae_C > Rubrivivax. Next base: position 792 of record CBDUBX010000021.1, on the reverse strand, counting down.
TCGTCATGCAGCGCATGCACGGCGTGCCGATCAGCCGGGTGGACAAGCTGCGCGCCGCCGGCGTCGACATCCCCAAGCTGGCGCGCGACGGCGTCACGATCTTCTTCACGCAGGTGTTCCGCGACGGCTTCTTCCACGCCGACATGCACCCCGGCAACATCCAGGTGTCGCTGGCGCCGACGACGTTCGGCCGCTACATCGCGCTCGACTTCGGCATCATCGGCACGCTCACCGAGCACGACAAGCAGTACCTCGCGCACAACTTCCTCGCGTTCTTCCGCCGCGACTACAAGCGCGTCGCCGAATTGCACGTGGAAAGCGGCTGGGTTCCGCCGGCCACGCGCATCAACGAGCTCGAAGGCGCGATCCGCGCCGTCTGCGAGCCGCAGTTCGACCGGCCGCTCAAGGACATCTCGCTCGGCCAGGTGCTGCTGCGGCTGTTCCAGATCTCGCGCCGCTTCAACGTCGAGATCCAGCCGCAGCTGGTGCTGCTGCAGAAAACGCTGCTGAACATCGAAGGGCTGGGGCGTCAGCTCGACCCCGAGCTGGACCTGTGGACGACCGCCCAGCCTTTCCTCGAGCGCTGGATGAACGAGCAGGTCGGTTGGCGCGGCCTGCTGGAACGCCTGAAGGTCGAGATGCCGCGTTACGCGCAGATGCTGCCCGAATTGCCGCGTCTGATGCACCGGGCGCTCGAGCAGCAGGCTGCCGGCAACCCCGGCGAGACCGTGCTGCGTGCCCTGCTCAACGAGCAGCGGCTGACCAACCGGCTGCTGCGCGTGCTGGCCTGGG
>CBDUBX010000020.1:0-18361 GCA_965365495.1 uncultured Burkholderiales bacterium | reverse complement strand
GCCCCGCCTGGTCGCGCAGCGACGCCGCCGATTCGGCAACGCGCTCGAGCGTGCGGTGCGCGGCGCGCTGGCTGGCCCGCGCGGCGTCGTCGGCGTGGTCGGCGGTGGTGTCGAACGGGTCACGGGTGGTGGGCATGCGGAACTCCTCGGTTGGACGCCGGACGGCGGTCGGGGACCGACTGTGCGCGCCGCAGCGGCCGAGTCGCATCGGGTCGGGTCGCTGCGCCGTGTGGGAGAACCCGCGGCGCCAATGTCGGATTCAACCGACGCCCGCCAGTGGTGCCGGTTCGACCGCCGGCCCCGCCTGAGGTAACCACGCCACGATGCGCGTGCCGGCCCCGGCCGCCGATGCGACGTCGAAAGTGCCGCCTTCGGCCTCGACGCGGTAGCGCATGCCCATCAGGCCGTGGCTCGTTCCGCCACGCGCCGCCGGGTCGAAGCCGACGCCGTCGTCGGCCACCGCGACCCGCGCGCCGGCGCGACCGGCGCGCGCCTCGGGCGCCAGCGTGACCTCGACGCGCCGGGCCGCCGCATGTCGCGCGACGTTGGTCAACGCCTCCTGGACGACGCGATAGGCGGTGATCTGCGCGCTGTCGGCGAGGTCGACGTGGTGCAGCTCGGCGTGCACCTCGACATCGCCCCGCGCCGCGTGGTCGCGGGTCAGTATTTCCAGCGCGGCGACCAGGCCGAGGTTGCTCAGCGACGACGGGCGCAACTCTTCGATGATCCGGCGCTTGAGCTCGATGCCGCGGTTGATCGAGTCGTTCAGGTGCGCCAGCCGCGTCTGGATCTCCGGCGTCGGCGGGCCGATCGCGCGCTTCAGCCGCGCGGCGTCGAGCTTGGCCGCGGTGAGCAGCGCGCCGAGCTCGTCGTGCAGCTCGCGCGCCAGCCGGCTGCGCTCGTCTTCGCGCGCGGTTTGCAGGTGACGCGCCAGCTCGGTGAGGTCGGCGGTGCGGCGCGCGGCTTCGGCCTGCAGGCGGTCGCGCTCGACCTGGATCGCCTCGGCGTGGCGCCGCTGCGTGCGGTCGTAGGCAAGAATCTGGCGCAGGAACACGAACAGCGCCGCCAGGCTCAGCGCGGTCATCGCGCTGACGCCGATCCGGCCGCTGGTCAGCGTCGCGAACACGTTGCGCCGTTCGGCGGCAATGCGCTGGGTTTCGATTTCGAGCAGTCGGCGCGACGCGTCTCGCAAGCCGTCCATCTTCTCGCGGCCGATGTCGGTGAGCAGCAGCTCGCGCCACGCGCCTTCGGCGCCGCGGTCGTACATCTGAAGCGTCGTCGCGAGCTCCGACAGTTTGGCGTCGCTGTACGTCGCCAGTTCGTCGAGCACCGCCCGGCCGACCGCGTCGTCGCGGTAGTAGCCACGCAGCCAGGCGACCGCGTCGCGCACGTCGGCGATCGCGCGCTGGTACGGCTGCAGGTACTCGCCGCGGCCGGTCAGCAGGTAGCCGCGCTGGCCGGTCTCGGCGTCGATCAGCGAGCGCCAGACGAGCTGGATGCGCCCGCGCGCCGCGGCGCGCTCGGCGAGGGCGGACACCGCGGTCGACGATCGCTCGTAGGCCGCTTCGTTGAGCGCGAAGATGACCAGTGCCGCGAGCGCCGCGAGCGGCAGCGTCCACGGGCTGCGGCGCACGCGGTGGATCAGCTCGATCGGGCGCGCCTTCATCGGCGCCCCAGCGCTGCGGCTGCGGGCCGCGCCGTTCGATTCATCCTAGACTCTCGCGGTTGAGAAAGGCCCCGACATGATCCGCGTTGCCATCGTCGACGATCACGCGCTGGTTCGCGCCGGCTTGCGCCAATTCTTGTCGGAGCACGTCGACCTGCGCATCGTCGCCGAATGCGCCAGCGCGCGCGAGGTGATGGACGTCGTGCGCCAGGAAGCGGCCGACGTGATCCTGCTCGACATCTCGATGCCCGACCAGAGCGGCGTCGACGCGTTGCAGGCGATCAAGGCGCGGGCGCCGAACCTGGCGGTGCTGATCCTCAGCAGCTTTCCCGAGGAGCACTATGCGACGACGCTGCTGCGCCAGGGCGCGTCGGGCTACCTCGCCAAGGATTGCGAGCCCGACGAGATCGTCAAGGCGATCCGCACCGTCGCGCTCGGCCGGCGCTACATCACGAGCGGCGTGGCCGAACGGCTCGCCGCCGACCTTGCGGCGCCGAGCCCGAAGGCGGCGCACGAGCTGCTGTCCGAACGCGAGTTCCAGGTCTTCCTGCGCCTCGCCAAGGGCGAGACGATCGGACACATGGCCGAGAGCATGTCGCTGAGCGTGAAGACGGTGTCGACGTACCGCACGCGCGTGATGGAAAAGATGAACTTGTCGTCGAACAGCGACCTGACCTACTACGCACTGAAGAACGGGCTGATCCAGTAGTAGTCGGACGACGCGCGGAGCGGGGCACGGCGGCCGCGCGCCGGCGGCGGGCTCGCGCATCCGCCTTCAGTTCAACGCGCCGGCCGGGTCGTCGCCGTGGCCTTCGGCCAGCCGCGTGCAATAGGCGAGCAGCTCGTCGAGGTCGTTGGACTTGTCGAAGACGCGGTCGGCACCGAGCGCGCGGCACTTCTCGCGCATGTCGGGGGTGGCGTAGTTGGTCAGCACGACCCGCTTGACGCCGAGGCCCGCGCGGTGGGCATGGCGCAGCACCCCCATTCCCGAGCCGGACTTCAGGAAGACATCGATGATCACGAGATCGAGGTCCTCGGCCAGCCGCTCGATCGCGGCCGTGGCGGCGGTTTCGTCGGGGGCATTGCCGACGACCTGCACCGGGGCCATCTCCTCGAGCGTCGCGACGAGGTTGTCGAGGATGATGGGACTGTCCTCGACGATGAAGGTGCGCAAAGGTGACATGTCGGACGCGGCGGGGGGGCCGTGCGTCGACGGTCCGCGGGCGGTGGAATTTGCGCCACCTGCTCCGCGATCGTTGTCTGCGCTGGCGAGGCGTGCCTGTAGGACGGCATCCACAATCCGCCCTTCGAGCACCGCGGTAGCGGGTCCCGTCGAGGGGGGGCGGGGAATGAAGGACTTCATGGCCGGCATCGCAGCGTCACCCCGACGGTAGTCCGGCCGCAACGGCGTGCCGATCGGCTGGCGACGCGCAGGTCGGTCGGACGCCACCGACAGTGCCGCCGGACAAGCGGCCGCCGTGTCACGCGGCGTTGCGTGGATCGGCGTCGGTCGCACCGCCCGCGTCGGCGTCGGCCGTGTATTCCTTCAACCGGTTGTACAGCGTCTTCAGGCTGATACCGAGGACCGCCGCGGTGCGCTCCTTGTGGTGGTTGAAGTGGCGCAGCGTGGCCAGCATCAGCGCGCGCTCGGCCTGCGCCATCGACGTGCCGATCGGCAGTGTCACGGCCTCGGCCGGCGCGATCGGCGGCGCGGTCGCCGTCGGTGTCGACGGCTCGGCGGCAGTGGCCGCCGGCGCGGCGGGTGCCGCGGCCGAGCCGTCGCGCGGCAGCCAGCGGTCGTCGATCACCTTGCCTTGCGCCATCACGTAGGCGCGCTGGATCGCGTTGCGCAGCTCGCGGACGTTGCCGGGCCAGCGGTAGGCCGACAGCTGAGCCAGCGCCGCCGGCGACAGCTCGCGCGCCGCGCCTTCCTGCTCGCAGATCTGCGCCAGGAAGTGCGCCGCGAGCAGCGGCACGTCGGTGAGGCGGTCGCGCAGCGGCGGCAGGTCGATCGGAAACACGTTGAGCCGGTACAGCAGGTCTTCGCGCAGCTTGCCGGCAGCGACCGCGGCGTGCGGCGGGCGGTTGGTCGCGGCGATGATCCGCACGTCGGCTTCCTGGCTCACCGTCGAGCCGACGCGCATGAAGCGCCCGGTCTCGAGCACGCGCAGCAGCTTGACCTGCAGCTCCAGCGGCATCTCGGTGATCTCGTCGAGAAACAGCGTGCCGCCGCTGGCGCGTTCGAAGAACCCCTGGTGCTGGCGCTCGGCGCCGGTGAAGCTGCCCTTCTCGTGGCCGAAGATCTCGCTTTCGATCAGGTTCGGCGAGATCGCGCCGCAGTTGACCGCCAGGAAAGGCCGCTTGCGCCGCCGGCTGAGGTCGTGCACGGTCTGCGCGACGACCTCCTTGCCGGTGCCCCTCTCGCCGGTGATGAACACCGTGACGCTGGTGCCGGCGACGCGCGAGATCTGCTCGTAGATGCGCTGCATCGGCGGGCTCTTGCCCCACAGGTGGCCGAAGTGGCCGCTTTCGGCGAGGTCGGCGGTGATTTGCGCGACCTCGGCCTTCAGCGCCGAAGGCTTCATGATCCGCGACAGCACGCCCTGCAGCTGCTTGATGTTGACCGGCTTGATCAAATAGTCGGCCGCGCCCAGGCGCAACGCCTGGATCGACGTTTCGAGGTTGGCGTGGCCCGTGCACAGCACGACTTCGGAGTTCGCGACGAGCTGCGGGTCGGCGAGCAGGTCCATGCCGTTGCCGTCGGGCAACCGCAGGTCGAGCAACAGGATGTCGGGTTGCTGCAGCGAGATCTGTCGGCGGGCGTCGCGCAGGTTGTGGGCCACCGCGACGGTGAACTTTTCGCCGGCGATCAGCGCGCGCATCGACGCCGCCGAATCGATGTCGTCGTCGACGACGAGGGCGTGGGGCATGGGGTCGGTACTGCTCAGGAATGCGCCGCCGAAAGCCGGCGGCTGCGGGAGCGCAGTTTGCCGTTCAGGGCGTTCCAGCACAAGTGACGACCGCGCCGATGACCGCCGACCGCGACCCCTACGACGATGCCGCCGACGCCGGTCGCGGCGTGCTGCGCAGCACGGTTTACGTGCTGGCGCTCGGCGCGTTGCTGACGTCGGCGTGGCGCGCGGTGCAGCGCAGCCATGTGCGCAGGCTCGACACGAAGTCGCGCCCGGTCCCCGAAAAGCTGCAGACCTGGGAAGGCGAAGGCGGCCGGCCCGACCCCGACCCGGAAGCGCCGCCGGCGACGCCGCCGGTCGGCCTTTGACCCGGCTGCGGCCGGCGGCGGTTACGTTCGACGTCTGACAGCGGCAGCGCCTGCCGCGGGTTCGCTGTACGAGCTCGTGCAGCGCTGGGCCCGACCGCAGCGGCGTCGGCCCCTTCAGTGCCAGCGCGGATCGCTCGGGTTCGGCGTCACCGGATCGCGCACCGGCACGTGCTCGCCGGGCAGCGACGGCTCGATGATTTCGGGCGGCGTTTCAGGGGGCGTCTCGCGCGGCGTGCCCGGCGGGCGCGGCGCCGGCGGTACGACATCGGGCACCGGCGGCGGCACGTCGACCGCGCGTGGCTCGATCGACCCATCCGCAGCGGGACCGTGGTTCGGTGCGACGTCGGCGCGCGCAGCGACGGGCGGAAGCGGCAGCGGATGCATCGTCAGGCACTCCTGGAAGCGGTCGGGGTGTTGGCCGGCGCCTCTGGTTCGGCAGCGGCCTTGTGCGGGACCGGCGGCGCACCGTTGCGCACCAGGCCCGGCGGCGGCGCGGCGGCGACGTCGCCGCGGTGGCGCAGCGACCCGTGGCGATGGGCATACACCCACGTGAATTCGGCGCCGAGCAGGAAGATCTGCGCCGAGTAGTACACCCACAGCAGCAGCACGACCAGTGACGCCGCGGCGCCGAACGGCGACGCGACGCCGCTCTTGCCGATGTACAGCCCGATCAGCAGCTTGCCGATCGAGAACAGCAGCGACGTGATCGCCGCGCCGACCCAGACGTCGCTCCACGCGATGTGCACGCGCGGAATCCACTTGTAGATCATCGCGAACAGCGTCGTGATCAGCGCAAAGCCGACGGCGAAGTTCAGCGCCTGCGCCAGCACCTCGACGTTGCCGAACCACGGCGCCCACCATTTGCCGAGCGCCGACAGCGCCGCGCTGACGATCAGCGAGACGATCAGCAGGAAGCCGATGCCGAGGATCATGCCGAGCGCGAGCAGCCGCACGCGGATCAACGACCACACGCTGCTGCTCGTTTGCGCCGGGGCGCGCCAGATCCGGTCGAGCGCGGTCTGCAGCTCGGCGAAAACGGTGGTCGCGCCGATCAGCAGCGCGCCGACGCCGACCAGCGTGCCGATCAGCCCGGCGTCGGGGCGGTTGACGGTCTGCAGCAGGCTCTCGACGGTCTGCGCGCTGTCGGTGCCGACCATGCCCGCGATCTGCTCGATGATCTCGCCGCGCGCGGCCTCTTCGCCGAAGACGAGGCCGGCCACCGAGATCACGATCAGCACCAGCGGCGCGATCGAGAACACCGTGTAGTAGGCGATCGCCGCGCCCATGCTCGGCGCATAGTCGTCCGACCACGACTTGACCGCGTCGCGCAGCAACCGCCAGGCCGCGCCGATCATTGCCGGCCGTTCAACGGTGCGCCGCGGCGCGCGGCGGCACGACGCCCGGCGTCGGCGCCGGCACGCGGTCGCGCCGCGGGTCGGGTCGCGGCACTTCGTCCGGCCGGCCGCAGGCGGTGAGCGCTGCCAGCAGCGCGGCACCGCCGCCGCAACACAGCCGTCGCCGTCGCGCGTCCATCGCCGCCGGTCATCCGCGCGCGGCGTGCAGCGCGGCGCCGCGCGCCGCGGTGCGGGCGGCCGCTTGCGCCGGCGCGTGAATCTCGCTTCGCCGCCCCGCGCCGAACCATCGCACCCACGACGAGCGCGGCGTCGCATCGACCGCGCCGACGCGTTCGTCGCCCGCAACGTAGGGCCGCCACGCGCCGTGCGCCTGGGCGAGGCGGTCGGCGACGATCTGCAGCACCTGCCGGTTCCAGCCCATGCCGAGGTGGCTGGCCTGGACTTCGATGTCCTGCACGTCGTCGGCAGACGCGCCGTGGCAGCACGACGACCATGCGACGATGCCGTCGCGCTTGCTGTAGATCGACGTCGTCGGCACCGGCGGCGGCGCGCGCAAGCGGTCGAACAGCGTCGCCTCGTAGCGCGCGGGCACACCGTTGAGCAGCCGGTATACCCAGGCCGCGTGCGTGTGTTCGGGGCGGCCGTTGAACGGCGTGCCGATCGTCACGACCTGGCGCACCGCGAGGTCGGGGAGCTTCGCCAGCTCGCGCGCGTACAGCCCGCCGAGGCTCCAGCCGATCAGCGTCGGCGCGCGGCGATGGCGGCGGGCGACGCGGCGCACGTCGTCGGCGAGGTCGGCGAGCCAGGCGTCGACGTCGCCGCGGGGTCCGGTGTTGAAGCCGCGCCCCCAGTCGACCGCGGCGTAGCCCAGGCGCTTCAAGTACCCGACGAGCGGCGCCACCGCGCGGCCGTCGCTCGCCAACCCCGGAAAGACGACGACCGGGTGGCCGTCGCCGCGCGGCGCATCGGGCGCGCGCATCAGCCGGTGCTGCAGGTATTCGCCCGCGGCACGCCACGGCTCGGTGCCAAGCAGATCGAGCCCCGGCCGGCGCGCGGCCGGTGGCGCTGTAAACGGTGCGTGCGCCGATGCGGCTGCGCGCGCATCCGCGCGCGCATTGCCGCCCGGGCGGGCGGTCGCCGCAACGCGCGCGCGGCGGTGGGGTGGCGCCGAGGCCGGGGTCGAAGAACGCGTCGGCATGCTTCGATGTTCGACGCCACGGCAGCGCGACGCTGCGGCCCGGACACTGACCCCCGCGTAGGACAACGCCACGTTTGCACGGCGCAGTTGCCGACCGGCCCGCCCGACCCACCGCCGCGCGGCGACTGAATAATCGCGCCCGATGTGGGCGACCCGACCAATCACCGACGACCGTCGCGCCGACGGCGTGCCGGCACCGGCATCGCCGCGACCGGTGGCGACATGACGCCTTCCGGCCGCGTCGTCGTCGCGCTCGTCGCGTTGCTCGTCGTCTGCACGCTCGGGTCGCTCAGCCGCAGCAAGGTGTGGTGGGTGCGGATGCTCGACTTCCCGCGGCTGCAGCTGTTCGTCTGCGGCATTGCGCTGGCCGCGGGCGCCGCGGTGGTGCTCGATCAATCGACGCCGGTGGCGTGGCTCGCGATCGGTGTCGCCGTCGCCTGCGCGGTCTACCAGGCGTGGTGGATCTGGCCGTTCACGCCGCTGCACCGCCCGCAGGTGCCGCGCGCCGCGCGTTCCGCCTCGCCTGGGCGCCGCCTGCGGGTTCTCGTCAGCAACGTGCTCACTCCGAACCGCAACGCCGACGCGCTGTTGCGGCTGGTGCGCGAGAACGACCCCGAGGTTGTGGTCACGCTCGAATCCGACGTCTGGTGGCAGCAGCGCCTCGACACACTGGCCGTGGACTATCCGCACAGCCTGAAGTGCCCGCTCGACAACCTGTACGGCATGCACCTGTACTCGAAGCTGGCGATCTCGCAGGGGCAGATCCGCTACGTCGTGCAGGACGACGTGCCGTCGATGCACCTGCTCGTGACGCTCGACGGCGGCGACGTCGTCGAGCTGCACTGCCTGCATCCGGCGCCGCCGGCGCCCGGCGAGAACGAGACATCGGCGCCGCGCGACGCCGAACTCGTCATCGTCGGCCGCGAGGCGGCGAAGTCGCCGTGGCCGGCGGTCGTGCTCGGCGACCTCAACGACGTGGCGTGGTCGCGCACGACGCGGCAGTTCCGCAAGGTCAGCCGGCTGCTCGACCCGCGCATCGGCCGCGGCCTGTACAACACCTTCCACGCCGGGCACTGGTTCCTGCGCTGGCCGCTGGACCACCTCTTCCACAGCGACCACTTCGAGCTCGTCGCGATGCGCCGGCTGCCGACGATCGGCTCGGACCACTTCCCGATCCTCGTCGAACTCGCGCTGAAAGCTGCGCGGCCGCGTTGACGCGGCGGCGCGTCCGCCGCATCAGCATCAAGCGTCGAGAAACTCGGCGACGATGCGGAATTCGTCGACGCGGTCGCACACCGCCTTGACCATCAGCAGGATCGGCATGCCGAGGATCAGCCCCCACATGCCCCACAGCCAGCCGAAGGCGAACACGCCGACGAACACCGCGACCGCGTTCATGCGGCTGGCGCGGCTGGTCAGCCACGGCATCACGAGGTAGCCCGACACGATGTGCAGCCCGAGCGCGACGCCGCCGACCATCAGCGCCATGTCGGTGCTGCCGAACTGGACGAATCCGACCAGCGCCGACCCGCCGACGACGGCGATGGCGCCGATGTACGGCACGAAGTTCAGCGCGAACGCCATCACCCCCCACACCGCCGCGTAGCGCACGTCGAGCGCCATGTAGGCGAGCCACGTCGCGACGCCGACGAGGACGCTGACGACGACCTGCACCAGCAGGTAGCGCTGGATCTGCGCGTTGATCTCGTCGAGCGCCTGCACCGTCAGCTTGCGCCGCGCGAACGTCGGCCCGGCCAGCCGCACGATCTTGCGCCGGAAGACGTCGCCCGCGGCGAGCAGGAAGAACGTGATGAAGACGACCATCACCGCCTGCGCGATGCCGGTCGTCAGCGTCGGCATGCGGTCGAGCAGGAACTGCTGGACATCGAAGCCGGGGCGCTCGATCTGCACGCGCGTGACGCCGCGCTCGACGCGCGGCGCGACGACGCCTTCTTCGGCCACCTGTTCGAGTTGCGCCGCCGCCTTCTGCACCTTGTCGAGCGTGCTGTCGGGCTGGCTGCGCGCCTCGCGCACGGTGCGGCGGATCTGCTGCACCGCGTCGGGCAGCGCGTCGACGAAAGCGGTCGCGTCGTCGGCCAGCGAGTAGGTCGTCCACGCCACCGCGCCGACCATGCCGACCACCAGTAGCGCCGCAGCCAACGCGCGCGGCACGCGCAGCCGCTGCAGCGCGTCGGCCACCGGCGCCAGCGCGTAGCTGAAGATCAGGCCGAGCATCAACGGGATGAAGAACTCGCCCGCCCACTGCAGCACGAACAACGACGCCAGCACCGCGAGCAGCGCCAGCGACGCGCTGCGCACGTCGACCGGCATGTGCAGGTGCACGCGGTCGGGTTCGCGCAACGCAGCGACGGCGCGCGCTTCCAGCGCCGCGTCGGATTCCGCCGCGACCGGCGACGTCGGCATCGGCGAGACGTGCGCCGACGAAGACGAAGACGACGGCGACGGCGGCGGCGACGACGCGCCGGGCACGCCAGGCGGCGTCGGCAACGCGGGCGGCGGCACTGCGGCCATCAGCGATCCGAACGGGCTGCTTCCGCCGCCGGCGTCGCGCCGTCAGACGTCGATGTTGGCCGCGCGCAGCGCATTCGTCTCGATGAAGTCGCGCCGCGGCTCGACCTCGTCGCCCATCAGCATCGTGAACACCCGGTCGGCCTCGATCGCGTCGTCGATCTGCACCTTCAACAGCCGGCGCACCGCGGGATCCATCGTCGTTTCCCACAGCTGGCCGGGGTTCATCTCGCCCAAACCCTTGTAGCGCTGGCGCGCGACAGCGTTCTCGGCCTGGCCCATCAGCCAGTCCATCGCCGCGCGGAAGTCGGCCACCTGCTGCTGCTTCATGCGCTCGCCGTCGCCGCGCTGGACGATCGCCTCGGGGCCGAGCAGCCCGAGGAACGACGCGCCGGCGGCGGCCAGCGTCGCGTGGTCGGCGCCGTGGACGAAGTCCTGCGTGATGACGCTGGTGCGCACGTTGCCGTGGTGGCGGCGGCCGATGCGCAGCAGGTGCTTGTCGGTGCGCGCGTCGAACTCGGCAGCGACGTCGGCGTCGACCAGCGCGGCGCGCAGCGCGGTCGCGCTCGCCTCGGCGGCGGCGGCGGAGTCGAGGTCGATCGCGACGCCGCCGGCGATCGCGCGCAGCGCGTCGCGGTCGATGCGGCCCGACAGCCGCTCGATCACCGCGTTGGCCATCAGGTAGCGACGCGCCAGCGCCTCGAGCGCGTCGCCTTCGAGCGGCGGCCGGCCGCCGTCGTCGGTGCCGTCGGGCAGCACCACCGCGCCGTCGAGCGCGACCTTCAGCAGAAACGCGTCGAGCGCGAGGTCGTCCTTCAGGTATTCCTCGTGCTTGCCGAGCTTGACCTTGTACAGCGGCGGCTGCGCGATGTAGACGTGGCCGTTCTCGACGAGCACCGGCATCTGGCGGTAGAAGAAGGTCAGCAGCAGCGTGCGGATGTGCGCGCCGTCGACGTCGGCGTCGGTCATCACGATGATGCGGTGGTAGCGCAGCTTGTCGACGTTGAAGTCGTCGCTGCCGATGCCGGTGCCGAGCGCGGTGATCAGCGTGACGATCGAGTCGCTCGTCAGCAGCCGCTCGTAGCGCGCGCGTTCGACGTTGAGGATCTTGCCGCGCAGCGGCAGGATCGCCTGGAACTTGCGATCGCGCCCCTGCTTGGCGCTGCCGCCGGCGCTGTCACCTTCGACGATGTAGATCTCGCACTGCGCCGGGTCCTTCTCCTGGCAGTCGGCGAGCTTGCCCGGCAGCCCGAGGCCGTCGAGCACGCCTTTCCTGCGCGTCATCTCGCGCGCCTTGCGCGCCGCTTCTCTCGCGCGCGCGGCGTCGACGATCTTGCCGCAGACGATCTTCGCGTCGACCGGGTTCTCGAGCAGCCAGTCGGCGAGCGTCGAGCCGACGATGTCCTCGACCGGGCCGCGAACCTCGCTGCTGACGAGCTTGTCCTTGGTCTGGCTCGAGAACTTCGGCTCGGGCACCTTGACGCTGACGACGCAGGCCAGCCCTTCGCGCATGTCGTCGCCCGAGATCTCCACCTTGGCCTTCTTCGCGAGCTCGTGGTCCTCGATGTACTTGTTGACGACCCGCGTCATCGCCGCGCGCAACCCGGTCAGGTGGCTGCCGCCGTCGCGCTGCGGGATGTTGTTGGTGAAGCACAGCACGCTCTCGTTGTAGCCGTCGTTCCACTGCATCGCGACCTCGACGCCGATCGTCGTGCCGTGGTCGCTCGCCTTCTCGCCGATCGCGTGGAAGATGTTCGGGTGCAGCACCTTCTTGCCGGCGTTGATGAAGCCGACGAAGCCCTTGACGCCGCCGGCGAACGCGAAGTTGTCCTCCTTCGCGTTGCGTTCGTCGACGAGGCGGATCTTGACGCCGTTGTTCAGGAAGCTCAGCTCGCGCAGCCGCTTGGCGAGAACGTCGTAGTGGAAGTCGATGTGGCTGAAGATCTCGTCGTCGGGCAGGAAGTGGACTTCGGTGCCGCGCTTCTCGGTGTCGCCGGCGACGCGCATCGGGCTCACCGCCGCCCCGTCGCGGGTGTCGACGACGCGGTCCTGGACGACGCCGCGGGCGAACTCGAGCGCGTGCACCTTGCCGTCGCGCTTGACCGTCAGCCGCAGCCAGCGGCTCAGCGCGTTGACGCAGCTGACGCCCACGCCGTGCAGCCCGCCGCTGACCTTGTAGCTGTTCTGGTTGAACTTGCCGCCGGCGTGCAGCTCGGTCAGCGCGATCTCGGCCGCCGAGCGCTTCGGCTCGTGCTTGTCGTCCATCTTCACGTCGGTCGGGATGCCACGGCCGTTGTCGACGACGGAAATCGAGTTGTCGGTGTGGATCGTCACCGTGATGTCGTCGCAGTAGCCGGCCAGCGCCTCGTCGATCGAGTTGTCGACGACCTCGAAAACGAGGTGGTGCAGCCCGGTGCCGTCGGACGTGTCGCCGATGTACATCCCGGGCCGCTTGCGCACCGCCTCGAGCCCTTCGAGGATCTGGATGCTGCTCGCGCCGTAGTCGTTGCCCGACGCGTTCGAGGGTTCGCTCATGAAGCCTTCACAAGGGCGCGCAGCGCCCACCATCAACCATCTGGCCAGAACCCCCCGCCCGGCGGGGGGCAGGGGGGTGCACAACATTTGGGCATCGATGCCGATGCCGGATCTGACCGCAGGTCAGATCCTCATCGGCATCACCACGTACTTGAACCCGGGCCGCTCGGGCACGCTGAACAACGCGCTCGCGCTGCTGTCCTGCAGTTCGAGCTTGACCATCTCGTGGTGGCCGTTGGCGAGCACGTCGATCAGGTAGCCGACGTTGAAGCCGATCTCGATCGCGTCGCCGGCGTAGTCGATCTCGAGCTCCTCGCGCGCCTCTTCCTGCTCGGCGTTGTTGGCGGCGATGCGCAGCAGCCCGGGCTCGACGTTGAGCCGCACGCCCTTGAACTTCTCGCTCGTCAGGATCGCCGCGCGCTGCAAGCTGGCCAGCAACGGCACGCGGCCGACGACCAGGCTGTTGCGGTGGTTCTTCGGGATCACGCGGTTGTAGTCGGGGAACTTGCCCTCGACGAGCTTGGTGACGAACTCCATCGCCGAGAACTCGAACCGCGCCTGGTTGGCCGCGAAGCGCATCTTGATCGGCGAGTCGTCGTCCTTCAGCAGCCGCTGCAGCTCGAGCACCGTCTTGCGCGGCAGGATCACCTCCTGGCGCGCGGCGACGTCGGCGTCCAGCGGCGCCTGCGCCAGCGCCAGCCGGTGGCCGTCGGTCGCGACCAGCGTCAGCGTGCGCCCTTCGGCGATGAACAGGATGCCGTTGAGGTAGTAGCGGATGTCGTGCACCGCCATCGCGAAGTGCACCTGGTTGACAAGCTCGCGCAGCAGCTTCTGCGGGATCGCGAACGGCGCGCCAAAGTCGGCGCTTTCGGTGACCAGCGGGAAGTCGTCGGCCGGCAGCGTCTGCAGCGTGAATCGGCTCTTGCCGGCCTGCAGCGTCAGCTTGCTCTGCGTCGACGACAGCGTCACGACCTGGTCGGGCGGCAGGCTCTTCAGGATGTCGATCAGCTTGCGCGCGCCGACTGTCGTTGCCACTGTCGCGTCGTCGCCGCCGAGTTCGGCGCGGGTGCGCACCTGGATCTCGAGGTCGCTGGTCGTGAACTCGACCGACCCGCCGGTCTTGCGCATCAGCACGTTGGCGAGGATCGGCAGCGTGTGCCGCCGCTCGACGATGCCGGCCACCGCGGAGAGCGCTTCCAGCACGCGCGCCTGCGGTGCCTTGAGAACGATCATCGTGGTTCCTCTTATTTGAACGTGGTAGTCGTTAGTAGAGTCGCCGAGGATCCGGGGACAAGGCTATTTTCGCCTTTTCCGTCAACACGTTAGGAAACGGACAACGGTGGGGGCGCGGCGGCGGCGCCGCTGTCTCGCCGATGGGGACAAACCGCCGCGCGGCGCCTGGCCTGTGGACAGCGGGGGCGTTGTTCGGCAACCGTCCACAGGCTTGTAGGCACCCGCGCGCGACGCCGGGCGCGTCAGCCCTTCAGCGTCTGTTCGAGGACGTGCAGCTGGTGGTTCAGCTCGGGGTTGGTGCTGCGCTCGGCGCCGATCTTGCGCACCGCGTGCAGCACGGTCGTGTGGTCGCGGCCGCCGAACATCTCGCCGATCTCGGGCAGGCTCTTCTTCGTCAGCTCCTTGGCCAGGTACATCGCGATCTGGCGCGGGCGCGCGATGCTCGCCGGGCGCTTCTTGCTGTACATGTCGGCGATCTTCATCTTGTAGAAGTCGGCGACGGTCTTCTGGATGTTCTCGACGCCGATCTGCCGGTTCTGGATCGACAGCAAATCCTTCAGCGCGTCGCGCGCCATCGCGATGCCGATTTCCTTGTGGTTGAAGCGGCTGTAGGCCAGCACCTTGCGCAGTGCGCCTTCGAGCTCGCGGACGTTGGCGCGGACGTTCTTGGCGATGAAGAACGCGACGTCCTCGGGCATCTCGGCGCCTTCCAGCGCGGCCTTGCGCAGCAGGATCGCGACGCGCATCTCGAGCTCGGGCGGGTCGATCGACACCGCCAGGCCGGCGTCGAACCGGCTGCGCAGCCGCTCGTCGATGTCCAGCCCCTTCGGGTAGATGTCGCTGGTCATGATGATGTGCGCGCGCTTGGCCAGCAGCGCCTCGAAGGCGTTGAAGAACTCCTCCTGCGTGCGGTCCTTGCCGGCGAAGAACTGCACGTCGTCGATCAGCAGCAGGTCGAGCGAGTGGTACTTGGTCTTCAGCTCGTCGAAGGTCTTGCGCTGGTAGTTCTTGACGACGTCGCTGATGAACGCTTCGGCGTGCAGGTAGGCCACGCGCGCGTCGGGCCGGTCGGCGAGCAGCGCATTGCCGACCGCGTGCACGAGGTGGGTCTTGCCGAGGCCCGTATTGCCGTAGATGAACAGCGGGTTGTAGGTCTCGCCGGGCGCGCCGGCGACGTGCAGCGCCGCGGTGCGCGCCATCTGGTTGGCGCGGCCGGCGACGAGCGTGTCGAAGCTCAAGGCCGGGTTCAACCGGTGCGTCGACGGCGGCGGCGCCGCACGGCGGGCGGCCGTGCCGACGGTGGCCGTCGCCAGTGCGTCGCGCGCCGCCAGCGGCGCCGCGGACCGTCCCGGCGCTGCGCCAGGCCGCGCCGGCGCCGCCGAGCCGGGCGCGGCGCCGTCGCCGCGCGGCGCCACCGACAGGTCGAGCCGCACCGGCTTGCCGGCCAGCTCGGAGAGCAGCGCCTCGATGCGGCCGGCGTATTGGGTGCGGATCCAGTCGAGCTTGAAGCGGTTGGACACGCGCACCGCGACCACCGCATCGCCGGCGTCGGCGCCGACGCCGGATTCGTCGGCGACGCCGTTCATCAGCGGCCGGATCCAGGTGTTGAACTGGTGTTCGGGCAGCTCGGTCGCGAGGCGTTCGCAACCGCGCTGCCACAGCGCAGGGCTCGTCGTTGTGGACATCTTCTTCTGGGAGCGGCCGGATCGTGCGTCCCTCGCAACCGGCGGACCGCGGTTATCCACACTATCGAATCCGGCGTCAACCCCGCCGAATCGCGCCTTCCGTGGTGCAAGTGTTTGACCCGATTGGGCTTTTCTGCTGCAATCGCCGGTTTCCCGAACTTGACCCGGCGCAATACGAAGCCGCGAAGCCGCATCCCCGGCGGCGCGCCGGTGCGATCGGGAGCGCCGCGCGACGGCCTGTCGTCTTCCTCCCCGGCGCTGAACCGCGCTTGCCGCCGGATCGCCGGTCCGCGCGGTTCCGGCCCTTTCGTTGTCGTCGTCCAGCCCACCTGCCCGCCATGAAGCGCACCTACCAGCCCTCGAAAATCCGCCGCGCCCGCACCCACGGTTTCCTCGTCCGCATGAAGACGCGCGGCGGACGCGCAGTGCTGAACGCCCGCCGCGCCAAAGGGCGCAAGCGGCTCGGCGTCGTCTGACGATCGCACCGGCGTCGGTGCGGATGGCCGGGCGCCTTGTGCACAAGGCCGACTTCGAACGCCTGCTGGCGACGCGGCCGGTGCGGCGCAGCGCTCACTTCGCGATCCATCACGCGCCGACCGGGGCTGCAACGGCTGGCAGCGGCGTCGACGGGACCGAGAGGAGCGAGTTATCCACAGCATCCGAGCGCGTTGTCCCCCGGCTTGTGGACGACCGGTCTCGCCGCATCGGCTGGATCGTGCCGAAGCGCCACGCGCGACGCGCGGTGACGCGCAGCCTGCTGAAGCGCCAGATCCGCGCGACGTTCACCGCGCATGAAGAAGCGCTCGCCGGCGGCGACTGGCTGGTCCGGCTCGCCGCCGCATTCGCGGTGGCCGACTTTCCGGCGGCGGCATCGACCGCGTTGAAGCGCGCGGCCCGCACCGAGCTCGGCGGCCTGTTCGACGTGCTGGCGGCCCGCCGATGACCGTCCGGACCGCGGTCGCGTCGGTCGCGCGCGGACTCGCAGGCGCGCCGCAGCGCGCGCTCGTCGCGGCGATCCGCGGCTACCGGCTGCTGCTGCGGCCGTGGCTCGGCAACGCCTGCCGTTTCGCGCCGACCTGTTCGCAGTACGCGATCGACGCGATCGAGCGCCACGGCGCCTGGCACGGCACTTTGCTGGCCGGCTGGCGGCTGGCGCGCTGCCAGCCTTGGTGCGACGGCGGCTGCGACCCGGTGCCCGACCGCCCGCTGCGCCCGGTCGCCGGGCATTTCACCCGTCTCTGGCGACCCACCGAAGGCGACGCGATCGCGGCGCCGACCCGAGAACCCGATCGATGACCGATTTGCGCCGGACCCTGCTGTGGGTCGTGTTCACGATGTCGCTGGTGCTGCTGTGGGATGCGTGGCAGAAGCACCAGGGCCAGCCGTCGTTCTTTGGCGGGTCGACGCGCCCTTCGGCCACACCCCGCGACGCGCCCGCGGCAGCGCCTGCCGCGGTCCCCGCGGCGACCGCTGCGGCGGCGGCGGCGCCGGGCGAGTCGGTGACCGTCACGACCGACCGCGTGAAGGCGACGTTCGACAGCGTCGGCGGGTCGCTGGTGCGGCTCGAATTGCTCGGCTACAGCGACGCCGTCGACGCGGCGCGCAACGTCGTTTTGCTCGACCAGAGCGCCAGGCGCCTGTACGTCGCGCAGACCGGGCTCGTCACCGACCGCGCCGGTGTCGCGTTGCCGAACCACCTGACGCCGATGACCGTGCAGCCCGGCGCGCGCACGCTCGCCGACGGCGCGCAGCAACTCGTCGTGCGCTTCGAGTCGGCGCCGATCGACGGCCGACGCCTCATCAAGACCTACACCTTCACGCGCGGCGCCTACCCGATCGGCGTGCGCCACGAATTCGTCAATGGCGGCACCGCGGCGGTGTCGCCGCAGCTGTACCTGCAGCTCGCGCGCGACGGCAACGCGCCCGAGGGCGAGTCGAGCTTCTACTTCACGTTCACCGGGCCGGCGATGTACACCGACGCGGCGAAGTTCAAGAAGATCGACTTCGAGGACATCCGCGACGGCGACGTCGACCACGCGCGGCGCGCCGACGACGGCTGGATCGCGATGGTGCAGCACTACTTCGCGTCGGCCTGGCTCGTGGCGCCGGGCACGTCGCGCGAGTTCCGCACCGCCGAGGTCGCGCCGAACCACTACACGATCGCGATGGTGCTGCCGCTCGGCGAGGTCGCACCGGGCGCGACCGCGGTGCACGAGGCGCAACTCTTCGCCGGCCCGCAGGAAGAGGAGAAGCTCGCCGCGCTCGCGCCGGGGCTCGACCTCGTGAAGGACTACGGCTGGCTGACGGTGCTGTCCAAGCCGCTGTTCTGGCTGCTGACCCAGCTGCACGCGGTGCTCGGCAACTGGGGCTGGGCCATCGTCGCGCTCGTCGTGCTGCTGAAGATCGCGTTCTACTGGCTCAACGCCAGCGCCTACCGCAGCATGGCCAAGATGAAGGCGGTGGCGCCGAAGGTCACCGAGATGCGCGAGCGGCTGAAGGACAAGCCGCAGCAGATGCAGCAGGAGATGATGCGCATCTACCGCGAGGAGAAGGTCAACCCGGTCGGCGGCTGCCTGCCGATCTTCGTGCAGATGCCGTTCTTCATCGCGCTGTACTGGGTGCTGCTGTCCAGCGTCGAGATGCGCAACGCGCCGTGGATCCTGTGGATCGACGACCTGTCGGCGATCGACCCGTGGTTCATCCTGCCGGTGCTGATGACCGCGTCGTCGCTGTTCCAGGTGTGGCTGAACCCGACGCCGCCCGACCCGGTGCAGGCCAAGATGATGTGGATCATGCCGCTCGCCTTCGGCATCATGTTCTTCTTCTTCCCCGCGGGGCTCGTGCTGTACTGGCTGACGAACAACCTCCTGTCGATCGCCC
>CBDUBX010000019.1:0-20714 GCA_965365495.1 uncultured Burkholderiales bacterium | reverse complement strand
CCGACGCGCTTCGGGCCGCGGCGGTCGGCCCCGCCGCGCGATCAGGCCGCGGCCGGGTCGCTCAGGCAGTCGCGGCCGATGATCAGCCGCTGCACTTCGGTCGCCCCTTCGTAGATGCGCAACGCGCGCACGTCGCGGTACAGCGCCTCGACCGCCGAGCCGACGCGAACGCCGAGCCCGCCGTGGAGTTGCAGCGCACGGTCGACGACGCGCTGCGCGTTCTCGGTCGCGACCATCTTGGCAATCGCCGCTTCGCGCGTCGTGCGCGCGCCGGTGGTGTCGCGCTTCCACGCCGCGCGATAGGTCAGCAGCGCCGCGGCGTCGATGTCGGCGGCCATGTCGCCGAGCGTGGCTTGCGTCAGCTGCAGGTCGGCAAGCCTTTGGCCGAACATCGGCCGCGACCGGGCGTGCGCCACCGCTTCGTCGAGCGCGCGGCGGGCGAAACCGAGCGCCGCCGCGGCGACCGACGCGCGAAAGATGTCGAGCGTGCGCATCGCGAGCTTGAAGCCGTCGCCGCGCGGGCCGAGCAACGCCGACGCCGGCACGCGGCAGCCGTCGAAGCGCAGCCGCGCCAGCGGGTGCGGCGCGATCACGTCGATGCGCTCGGCGATCTCGAGCCCCGGCGTGTCGGCGGGAACGACGAACGCCGAGATGCCGCGCGTGCCGCGCGCCGCCGGCTCGACTTCGCCGTCGCCGTCGCTGCGCGCGAACACGCAATAGACGTCGGCGATGCCGCCGTTGCTGATCCACGTCTTCTCGCCGTCGAGCACCCAGCCGCCGCCGCCGTCTTCGCGCGCGCGGCACGCGAGCGCGGCGACGTCGGACCCGGCGTCGGGCTCGGACAGCGCGAACGCGCAGATCGCCTCGCCGCGGGCGACGCGCGGCAGCCACGCGGCGCGCTGCGCGTCGCTGCCCGCCAGGCTGATCGGCCCGCTGCCGAGCCCCTGCATCGCGAACGCGAAATCGGCCAGGCCATCGTGGCGCGCGAGCGTTTCGCGGCAGACGACGAGCGCGCGCGATTCGATCGACGCGCCGGCGGGTGCGTCGGGCTGCGCGTCGCTGCCGCCGCGGTACGCCGCCGGCACGCAGTGGCGCAGCCAACCGGCGTCGCCGAGCGAGCGCACCAGCGCCCGGCACGCCGCGTCGACATCGCGGTGGTCGATGTGCGCGGCGTGGCGCGTGGCCCACGCGTCGACGTCGGCGGCGAGCGCGTGGTGGCGCGCGTCGAAGAACGGCAGCTCGAGGTGCGCGAGCCGCGATGGCGCCGGCGGCGTGGGCGCCGCGGGCGGCACGGGCGGCGCGGACGGCGCCACGGTCAGTCGCCTTCGAACCGCGGCGCGCGCTTGGCCGCGAATGCGTCGAACGCGCGCTTGAAGTCCTGCGTCAGCATGCAAAGCGCCTGCGCCTGCGCCTCGCTCTCGATGATCTCGTCGAGGCCCATCGCCCATTCCTGGTTCAGCATCGTCTTCGTCATCGCGTGCGCGAAGGTCGGGCCGTCGGCGAGCGAACGCGCCAGCGCCTGCGCCCGGCCGACGAGCTCGTCGGCCGGGTGCAGCGCGTTGAAGAAACCCCACGCCGCGCCTTCGTCGGCGGTCATCGCGCGGCCGGTGAACAGCAGCTCGGCGGCGCGCCCCTGGCCGACGACGCGCGGCAGCAAACCGCACGCGCCCATGTCGGCGCCGGCCAGCCCGACCCGCGTGAACAGGAACGCGGTGCGCGCCGCCGGCGTCGCGACGCGCAGGTCGGACGCCAGCGCGACCATCGCGCCGGCGCCGGCGCACACGCCGTCGACCGCGGCGACGACCGGCTGCGGCGCGCGGCGGATCGCCTTGACCAGGTCGCCGGTCATCCGCGTGAAGCGCAGCAGCTCGGGCGCCGGCAGCTGGGTCAGCGGCTCGATGATCTCGAAGACGTCGCCGCCCGAGCAGAAGTTGCCGCCGGCGCCGGTGACGACGACGGCGCGGACGTCGGACGCGCGCTTCAGCGCGTCGAACAGGTCGCGCAGCTCGGCGTAGCTGTCGAAGGTCAGCGGGTTCTTCTTTGCCGGCCGGTTCAACGTGATCGTCGCGACACGGCCGTCGTCGCTGCAGTGCCAGTCGAAGTGGCGCGCGGCGTAATCGCGAAAGGTTCGGCGGTCGTCGTTCATGCGATGGAAGTCGTCACTGCGCCGCGCGGCGCAGGTTGGTGAGGTACTGGCTGCGGCCGGACAGGTACTGCGGCGGCCACGCCATGCCGTCCCAGCCGATCTTCGCCGCCTCGTGCAGCGTCCACGCGGCGTCGGCCAGGTGCGGCCGCGCGACCGCGCACAGGTCGGCGCGGCCGGCGGCGATGACCATGTTGACGTGGTCGGCCTCGAAGATCGCGCCGACCGCGACCGTCGGGATGCCGACCTCGTTGCGGATGCGGTCGGCGAACGGCGTCTGGTACATCCGGCCGTAGACCGGGCGCTGTTCGGCGACGACCTGGCCCGACGAGCAGTCGACGATGTCGGCGCCGGCGTCCTTGAACGCGCGCGCGATCTCGACCGCGTCGTCGGCGGTGTTGCCGCCCGGGTACCAGTCGTGGCAGCTCAGGCGCACCGAGATCGGCCGGTCATCCGGCCACGCGGCGCGAACCGCGGCGTAGACCTCGAGCGGCCAGCGGCAGCGGTTGGCGACGCTGCCGCCGTAGTCGTCGTCGCGGGTGTTCGTCAGCGGCGACAGGAAGCTCGACAGCAGGTAGCCGTGCGCGCAATGCAGCTCGAGGATGTCGAACCCCGCGTCGGCGGCGCGCACCGTCGCGGCGACGAAGTCGTCGCGGATGCGGTCCATGTCGGCGCGCGTCATCGCGCGCGGCGTCTGCGACATCGCGGTATACGGAATCGCCGACGCCGACACGAGCGGCCAGTTGCCGTCGGCCAGCGGCGCGTCGGCTTCCTCCCAGCCGAGCTGCGTGCTGCCCTTGCGCCCGGCGTGGCCGAGCTGGATGCCGAACTTGGCCGCGCTGTGCGCGTGCACGAGGTCGACGATGCGCCGCCACGCGTCGCACTGCGCGTCGTTCCACAGGCCGCAGCAGCCGGGCGTGATCCGCGCGTCGGGCGACGTGCACGTCATCTCGGTGTAGACGAGCCCGGCGCCGCCGAGCGCGCGCGCGCCGAAGTGCGCCACGTGGAAATCGCCGGGGACGCCGTCGACTGCCGAATACATCGCCATCGGCGAGACGACGATGCGGTTGGCGACCGTCATGCCGCGCAGCGTGAAAGGCGTGAACATCGGCGGCGGCGGCTTCGCGCCGGGCGCGTCGAGCGCACCGAGCGCTGCCGCCGTCGGCGCGGCGGCCGCACCCGGCGGCGTCGCGGCGTCGATTGCGCGGCGCGCGAACCAGCGCTCGTAACCTTCGAGCCACGCGGCGTCGCGCAGCCGCAGATTCTCGTGGCTGATGCGCTGGCTGCGCGTCAGCATGCTGTACATGAACTGCTCGGGCGGCAGCTGGTCGCAATAGCGCCGGCCGACGACCTCGAACCACTCCATCGCGTTCCACGCCGCGTTCTGCAGCCGCAGCACATCGACCTCGCGCACCGCCTGGTAGCGCTCGAGCACGTCGGCCATCGCGTCGCGGTCGCGCGGCGGCGCCTCGAGCAGCCGCGCGAGCTCGATCGCGTCCTCGATTGCGAGCTTCGTTCCCGAGCCGATCGCGAAGTGCGCGGTGTGCACCGCGTCGCCCATCAGCACGACGTGGCTGTGGCCGTTGAAGTGGTGCCAGCGCTTGCAGCGCACGCGCTGGAAGACGATCCACGCCGACCCGCGCAGGTGGCGCGCGTTGCTCAGCAGCGGCTGGCCGTCGAGGTGGCGCGCGAACAGCCTTTCGCAGAACGCGATGCTGTCGGCGGTGGTCGCGTCCTGCAGGCCGTGCGCGCGCCAGACGTCTTCGGGCGTCTCGACGATGAAGGTCGTCGTCTGGTCGTCGAACTTGTAGACGTGTGCCTGGAACCAGCCGTGCTCGGTGCGTTCGAACAGGAAGTTGAAGGCGTCGAACAGCTTCGTCGTGCCGAGCCAGATGAAGCGGTTCGGCCGCGCGACGATGTCGGGCTCGAAGACGTCGGCGTACTTGTCGCGGATGCGCGAGTTGATGCCGTCGCTGGCGACGACGAGATCGGCGTCGGCGTAGTCGGTATCGCTCGCGACCTCGGTCTCGAAGACGAGCTCGACGCCGAGCGCCTCGCAGCGACGCTGCAGGATGTTCAGCAGATGCTTGCGGCCGATGCCGACGAAGCCGTGGCCGCTGCTGCGGATCGACCGACCCTTGAAATGCAGCTCGATGTCGTCCCAGTGGGCGAACGAGTCCTCGATCTCGGCGGCGGTCGGCGCGTCGCAGCGGCGCATGTTGTCCATCGTCGCGTCGGAGAAAACGACGCCCCAGCCGAAGGTGTCGTACGGCCGGTTGCGTTCGACGACGGTGATCGCGTGCGCCGGGTCGGCCTGCTTCATCAGCAGCGCGAAGTACAAGCCGGCGGGGCCGCCGCCGATGCAGACGATGCGCATAGAACGAGAGCTCGCGTTTTTCGAACGACGCGCGATTCTGCGGCACCGCGGCGGCTGCGGAATCGGTGCCGCCCCGCGACAATCGCGCGATGGCCGCGACCCCCCTGCCCGACCCGACGCCCGCGCCGGCTGCGCCGACCGCGATCCCCGGCGGGGAGCCGATCACCGCGCATGCGACACGCTTCGAACACGGCGTCGTCTGCATCGACACCGGCTTTCACCGACCGCGGTTCGACGCCGCGTGGCTCGTCGTCGAAGACGGCCGCGCGGCGTTCGTCGACACCGGGCCGGCGCCCGGCGTGCCGCGGCTGCTCGCCGCGCTCGACGCCGCCGGCGTCGCGCGCGACGCGGTCGACTGGGTGATCCCGACCCACGTCCACCTCGATCACGCCGGCGGCGTCGGCCAGCTGATGCGCGAGTTGCCCAACGCCACCGCGGTCGTCCATCCGCGCGGCGTGCGTCACCTCGTCGACCCGTCGGCGCTGTGGGCCGGTGCGACCGCGGTCTACGGCGAGGCCGAGATGGCGCGGTCGTACGCCGAGCTGCTGCCGGTCGACGCGAGCCGCGTGCGGCCGAGCCACGACGGGATGACGGTCGACCTCGCCGGACGCGAGCTGCGCCTGGCCGACACGCCGGGGCACGCGCGCCACCACCACTGCGTGTGGGACGCGGCGAGCCGCGGCTGGTTCACCGGCGACACCTTCGGCCTCAGCTACCGCGAGTTCGACACCGCGCGCGGCGCATGGATCCTGCCGACGACGACGCCGGTGCAGTTCGACCCCGACGCGCTGGCGCATTCGATCCGCCGCCTGCTGGCCGAAGACCCGCGCTGGATCTACCTGACGCACTTCGGCCGTGTCGGCGATGTCGCGCGGCTCGGCCGGCAGCTGCTGGTACTGCTCGACTCGCTGGTGGCGATCGCGCGCGAGTCGGCCGCGGCGCCCGACCGCCAGCGGGCGCTCGAGGACCGCCAGTTCGACCTCTACGCCGCGGCGCTCGCCAACCACGGCTGCGCGATGGACCGCGCCGCGCTGCGCGACTTCCTCGCGCTCGACCTGCAACTCAACGCGCAAGGTATCGGCATCTGGCTCGACCGCGAAGCCGAACGCGCCGCGCCTACCGACGCGAGGGACCGTGATGGCCGCTAACGACGTGAGCTTCGGGTTCGACGGCCGCGTCGCCGTCGTCACCGGCGGCGCCGGCGGCATCGGCGCGGCGTGCGCGCGGCGGCTGGTCCGCGACGGCGCCGCGGTCGCGGTGTGGGATGTCGCCGACGTCGCCGGCCAGGCGCTCGCCGCGCGGCTCGGCGAGAACGGCCAGCGCACGCTGTACTGCCGCTGCGACGTGGCGTCCAAGGCCGACGTCGACGCCGCGCTGCAGGCGACCGAGGCCGCGCTGGGCCCCGTCGACGCGCTGGTCAACAACGCCGGCATCTTCCGCGCCGCGCCGTTCCTCGACGTCACCGAGGACGACTGGGACGCGGTGATCGCGGTCAACTTGAAGGGTCACTTCCTCGTCGGCCAGGCGGTCGCGCGGTCGATGGCCGCACGCGGGCACGGCGCGATCGTCAACATGAGCAGCGTCAACGGCCGGCTCGCGATCCCGACGATCGCCAGCTACAACGCGAGCAAAGGGGCGATCGACCAGCTGACGCGCGCGATGGCGCTGGCGCTGGCCGACGCCGGCGTTCGCGTCAACGCGGTCGCGCCGGGGACGATCGCCACCGAACTCGCGCGCGCGTCGGTGCTGACGAGCGACGACGCGCGCCAGCGCATCCTCGGCCGCACGCCGCTGAAGCGCCTGGGCGAACCCGACGAGGTCGCCGACGTTGTCGCCTTCCTGCTCAGCGACGCGGCGCGCTACGTCACCGGCGAGATCGTCGTCGTCGACGGCGGGCGGATGGCGCTGAACTACACGGTGCCGGTGTAGCGGTGGGCGGCGACGCGCGCCGCTTCGGCGCTCACCGGCGCAACGCGCGCGCCCGGTCGGGGTAGTCGGTGATGATCGCGTCGACGCCGAGCGCGGCCATGCGCCGCAGGTCGTCGGGCTCGTTGACCGTCCACACGGCCACCTTCAGCCCGAGCCCCTGCGCCTCGCGCACCGATGCGGCGACGACGTCGCGAAAGTTCGGCGCCCACCAGCGGCCGCCGGCGGCCTTCACCATCTTCGGCACCGACCCCTGCGCCGCCAGCGAGTAACCGGCCGTCCACGCTGGGGCGGTCACGTTGTTCGCGTTCGGCCGCTGCGTCGTCAGGTACGACGTGGCGAGCTGCGGCGCCACCTGCTGCACGCGTTGCAGCACGTTCCAGTTGAAGCTCTGCACAAGCACGCGATCGGCGACGCCGGCCGCGGTGACGTCGCGGACGACGGCCGCGACGACGTCGTCGAGCGGCGCGAATTGCGCCGGCGCCCGCGGGTCGAGCTTGATCTCGACGTTGAAGCGCGTCGCCGGGCCGCCGAGCGCGAGCACGGCGGCGAGCGTCGGCACGCGCTCGCCGTCGGCCGGCTGCTGGTGCGGGAAGTCGCGCGCCAGCTGGCTGCCCGGCCGCACGCGGCCGACGTCGTAGCGCTGCAGCTGCGCCAGCGTCAGCGCGCGCACCAGCGGCGCGCCGGCGTCGACGAAGCGCCCGTCGGCGTCGCGCGTCAGGTCGACGTTCAGCGCCGGATCGTGGTGGACGACGGCCACGCCGTCGGCGGTCAGCAGCACGTCGAGCTCGAGCGTGTCGGCGCCGTCGGCCAGCGCGCGCTGGAACGACGCCAGCGTGTTCTCGGGCGCCAGGCCGCGCGCGCCGCGGTGGCCCTGGATCTCGAACGCCGCCGCGCTGGCGACACCGGCGGCGAGCGCCGCGGTTGCGAGCCCGCGCGCGAAGGCGATGAAGTTCACGTCCGTCCCTTTCGTACTCCGCGACCGTCCTCCGCGACACCCGCGGTCCGCGGCGATGCGGCGGCAAAAGCTACCATGGACTTCGCCGCACGGCGCGGCAACGACACCACGGACGACCCGATGAAGTACCTGCACACGATGGTCCGCGTCACCGACCTCGACGCATCGCTCGCGTTCTACCGCGACGCGCTCGGGCTCGACGTGCTGTCGCGGCGCGACCACGAGGCCGGGCGCTACACGCTCGTCTTCCTCGCCGCGCCGGGCGACCGCGACGCGCAGGTCGAGCTCACCTACAACTGGCCCGATGCCGACGGCCGCGTCGAAACCTACACCGGTGGTCGCAACTTCGGCCACCTCGCGTACGCGGTCGACGACGTCTACGCCGCGTGCCGGCGGCTGATGGACCACGGCGTCGTCGTCGCGCGGCCGCCGCGCGACGGCCGCATGGCGTTCGTCCGCTCGCCCGACGGCATCTCGATCGAGCTGCTGCAGCGGGGGGCCGCGCTCGCCCCGGCCGAACCGTGGTCGTCGATGCCCAACGTCGGCAGCTGGTAGCGCGGCGGTCGTGTACCTGCCGCCGCACTTCGCCGCGTCCGATGCCGACGCCGCGCGCCGGCTGATCGACGCCCATCCGCTCGCGACGCTGTTCCACGGCGCAGGCGCCGACATCGGTGCCGAGCACCTGCCGCTCGAATATGCGCTCGGCGACGGCGCGCGCGGCGTGCTGCGCGGCCACGTCGCGCGCGCCAACGCCGTCTGGCAGCGCGCCGATGGCCAGCCGGTGCTCGCCGTCTTCCACGGACCGCAGGGCTACGTGTCGCCGGCGTGGTACGCGGCGAAGTCCGAGCACGGCCGCGTCGTGCCGACGTGGAACTATGCCGTCGTCCACGTTCGCGGCGTGCTGCGCGCGGTCGACGACGCGGCGTGGCTGCACGCGCTGGTCGACCGGCTGACACAACGCCACGAGGCCGGCCGTGCGGCCCCGTGGTCGCTCGCCGACGCGCCGGCGGCCTACATCGACGCGATGCTGCGCGCGATCGTCGGCATCGAGATCGACGTCGTCGACGTGACGGCGAAGTTCAAGCTGAGCCAGAACCGCAGTGCAGCCGACCGCGACGGCGTCGTCGCCGGCCTGCGCGCGGCGGGTCTAGCGGCGCTCGCCGCGCAGATGGCCGACGGCGCGCGGTAAGGCGGCGCGCCGTGGGCGGCGACGCCGCGACGGCGATGCCGCGGCGGCGACGCCGCGACGGCGGTCAACGACGGCGCAGCGCTGCGGTCTCGCGCGCCAGTCGCGTGATCCGCGGCCAATCGCCGTCGGTCACCGCGTCGGCCGGTGTCAGCCAGGTGCCGCCGCAGACAGCGACGTTGGGCAGCGCGAGGAACTGCGCCGCGTTGCCCGGCGTGACGCCGCCTGTCGGGCAGAACGCGACGTCCGGAAACGGCCCGGCCCACGCCTGCATCAGCGCCGTGCCGCCGGCGGCGGCCGCCGGGAAGAACTTCAGCAGCCGCCAACCGTCGTCGCAGGCGGTCATCACCTCGCCGGCCGTCGCCACCCCCGGCAGCAACGCGAGGCCGGCGTCGCGGCACGCCGCGCCGACCGCTGGCGTGTAGCCGGGGCTGACGCCGAACGCGCTGCCGGCGTCGCGCGCCGCGCGAACGTCGCCGGCGTCGCGCAACGTGCCGGCGCCGACGATCGCCTCGGGCAACGACCGCGCGATCGCTTCGATCGCGGCCAGCGCCGCCGGCGTGCGCAGCGTGATCTCGAGAACGCGCACGCCACCTTCGAGCAGCGCCTCGGCCAGCGGCACCGCGTGCTCGACGCGGTCGAGCACGATCACCGGGATCACCGGGCCGTGGTCGGCGAGGCTCTTCGGGTCGATCATCGTGGCGTTTCGGCGGCGCCGGTGGCGCCGCTGCTCCAGTGACCGTAGCACGGCGGCCCGCGCCGCGGCTACAACCCGGTCTTGAGCAGCGGCGCGGTGGCGATCGTCTGCGCTGCCGCAGCGGCGCCCGGCGGCGGGACGGCATGCAGCCGCTCGAGGTCGGCGACGGTGTCGACGTCGTGGAGCACGCCGTCGTCGTCGACCTCGACGCCGTGCGACGGATAGCGCGCGAGGATGCGCAACGCGCTGTCGTCGCTGTCGAGCAGGATCAGCTCCGAATACAGCTCGGGCGCGAAGCCGACCGGCCAGCCGCGCCGGCCGTGGCGCTGCGCGCAGACGACGGCGTGGGACTGCAGCGCCGCGGCCAGCGTCAGCAGCGTCGCCGGTCGCACGCGCGGCATGTCGGCGGGCCAGACGAGCCAGCCGGTCGCGTCGGGGCGTTCGAGAACGCCGGCGGCGATCGAGTGACCGAGCCCGCGCGACGCCGCGGCAGCGTCGAGCGCGACGACGTCGCCGCCCGGCAGCCGGGCCGCGAGCTCGGCGGCGACTTCGGCGCTGGCCACCGCCACCACCGGCAGCCCGGTGGCGCGGGCGCTGGCGACGGTCGCGCCGACCACCGTAGACGCGCCGTCGAGCGGCTGCAGCAGCTTCGGCCCCGGCGACCCGAAGCGGCGGCCGGCCCCCGCGGCCGTGACGATGATCGTCGGACGTGCGCCCATTGCCGGTGAACCGTCCGGGCGGCGGGCCCGGACCCTCGTCGTGGTCGCGCCGAGAATGGCGGCGCCCCCCGCGAACAGATAGTCGGAATGTCACTTACGGCGTTCCCCGTAAGGGATGCGCCGCGCGACGACCCGGTTTCTATACTCCGGCGATGCGACTCGCCGACCTGCGCAAGAGCTACGAGCGCGACGCGCTCGACGAGGCGGCATCGGCCGCCGAGCCGCTGGCGCAGTTCCAGCGCTGGCTCGACGAAGCGGTCGCCGCGGAGCTGCCCGAGGCCAACGCGATGACGCTGGCCACCGTCGGCGCCGATGGCCGGCCGTCGACACGCGTCGTGCTGATCAAGGGTTGCGACGCCGATGGCATCGTCTGGTACACGAACTACGAAAGCCGCAAGGCGCGCGACCTCGCCCACCAGCCGTGCGCGGCGCTGCAGTTCCACTGGGTCGAGCTCGAACGCATGGTGCGCATCGAAGGCCGCGTCGACAAGACCAGCGACGCCGAATCCGACGCCTACTTCGCGACCCGCCCGCTCGATTCGCGGCTCGGCGCGTGGGCGTCGCCGCAAAGCGAGGTGATCGCGTCGCGCGCGGTGCTCGTCGCCGGCGCGGCCAAGGCCGCCGCGCGCTGGGCGCTGAACCCGCCGCGGCCGCCGCATTGGGGCGGCTACCGGCTGAAGCCCGACGTCTGGGAGTTCTGGCAGGGCCGCAAGAGCGGCTTGCACGACCGGCTGCGCTACCGCCTCGCCGGCGGCGGCTGGGTGCGCGAGCGGCTTGCGCCGTGAAGCGCTGCACCGTGGCGGCCGCGGCGACGTCCGCAAGGGCCTGACGTTCACGACGTGCCGCTACGCCCCGCGCCGACCGGGGCCGAAACCGCGTCGCTTAGAGTGCCGCCGATGAACCTGCTGTTGTTCGTCGCCGGTCTCGCGGCGCTCGTCGTCGGCGCCGAAGCCCTGGTGCGCGGCGCGTCGAAGCTGGCGCTGTCGCTCGGCATCTCGCCGCTGGTCGTCGGCTTGACCGTCGTCGCGTTCGGCACGAGCGCCCCCGAAGTCGCGGTGTCGGTCGGTGCCGTCGCCGGCGGTCGTGGCGACATGGCGATCGGCAACGTCGTCGGCAGCAACATCTTCAACGTGCTCGCGATCCTCGGCATCAGCGCGTTGATCACGCCGCTGGCGGTCAACGTGCAGTTGATCCGCCAGGAAGTGCCGGTCCTGCTCGGCGTGTCGCTGCTGCTCGCGGTGTTGATGCTCGACGCCGAGATCTCGGCGTTCGACGGCGCGCTGCTCACGTCGCTGCTCGTCGCCTACACGGTGTTCGTCGTCGTGCAGTCGCGGCGCGATCCGCATGCGTCGCAGGGTTCCGAGGCGCCGCCGGACCCGTCGCCGACCGCGTGGGACGCGCGCTGGCCGGCGCAGCTCGCGTTGATCGTCGCCGGGCTCGCGCTGCTCGTGCTCGGCGCGGGCTGGCTCGTCGACGCGGCGTCGGCATTCGCGCGCGCGCTCGGCGTCAGCAACGTGGTGATCGGGCTGACGATCGTCGCCGCGGGCACGTCGATGCCCGAAGTGGCGACGTCGGTGCTTGCCGCGATCCGCGGCCAGCGCGACATCGCCGTCGGCAACGTCGTCGGCAGCTGCACGTTCAACATCCTCGGCTGCCTCGGCGCTTCGGGGATCGTCGCCGCCGTCGTCGGTGCGCCGCTCGTGGTGCCGGCGTCGGTGCTCGCGTTCGACCTGTGGGTGATGCTCGCGGTGACGCTCGCTTGCCTGCCGGTGTTCATCACCGGGCGCGAGATCGCGCGTTGGGAAGGCGCGCTGTTCCTCTTGTATTACTTCGCGTATACCGCCTATCTGGTACTCGCGGCGAAGCACCACGCAGCGCTGTCGGCGTTTTCGGGGACGATGCTCGAGGTCGTGATTCCGGCGACTCTCGTGATGCTCGTCGTCACGCTGCTGCGCCGGCGCGCCGCGACCGGGTGACGGCGGCGCTCGCGCTCGTCGCGCTGCTGCCGTGGCTCGGCGCGGCGCTGCTGCTGGCGCTGCCTCGCGCCGCGCCGCGTGCCGCGCCGATCGTCGCCGGCGCGACGGTGCTCGTAACGCTCGGCTGCGCGCTGGCGCTGGCGCCGGCGGTGTTCGCCGGCGATGTCGTCCGCGTCGGCGTCGACTGGCTGCCGCAGCTCGGCCTGCGCGCCGGCGCGCGGCTTGACGGTCTGGCGTTCCTTTTCGTCGCGCTCGTCGCGGCGATCGGCGCGCTGATCGTCGTCTACGCCGCGTGGTACCTCGAAGGCGACACCGCGCGCGGCCGGTTCTTCGTCTATCTGCTCGCGTTCACCGGCGCGATGCTCGGCGTCGTCGTCGCCGACAACCTCGTGCTGCTGGTGTTCTGCTGGGAGCTGACGAGCCTGACGAGCTTCCTGCTGATCGGCTTCTGGCATCGACAGCGCGACGCGCGCGCCGGCGCGCGTACCGCGCTCGCGGTCACCGCGTTCGGCGGCCTGTGCCTGCTCGGCGGCGTGCTGCTGGTCGGCCACATCGTCGGCAGCTTCGACCTCGACGCGGTGCTCGCCGCCGGCCCGGTGCTGCGCGCGCATCCCATGTACATGACCGCGCTGGTGCTGGTGCTGCTCGGCGCGTTCACGAAGAGCGCGCAGTTCCCTTTCCATTTCTGGCTGCCGCAGGCGATGGCCGCGCCGACGCCGGTGTCGGCGTTCCTGCATTCGGCGACGATGGTCAAGTGCGGCGTGTTCCTGCTGGCGCGGTTGACGCCGGCGCTCGGCGGCAGCGCCGAGTGGTTCTGGATCGTCACGCTGACCGGCGCGGCGACGCTGCTCGTCGGCGCGTGGATCGCGATCTACCAGCACGACCTGAAGGGGCTGCTCGCCTACAGCACGATCAGCCACCTCGGGCTGATCGTGCTGCTGCTCGGGCTCGGCGAGCCGCTGGCGCTGGTGGCCGCCGTGTTCCACGTGATCAACCACGCGACGTTCAAGGCGGGGTTGTTCATGAGCGCCGGCATCATCGACCACGAGTGCGGCACGCGCGACATGCGGCGCATCAACGGGTTGATGCGCGTGATGCCGGTGACCGCGCTGCTCGGGATCGTCGCCGCGGCTTCGATGGCCGGCGTGCCGCTGCTCAACGGCTTTCTCAGCAAGGAGATGTTCTTCGCCGAGGTCGTGCAGACGCAGGCTCCCGGCGCGATGGAGTGGCTGCTGCCGGCCGCGGCGACGTTGTCGGGCGTCTTCGCCGTCGCCTACAGCCTGCGCTTCATCCACGACACGTTCTTCAACGGCGAACCGCACGACCTGCCGAAGACGCCGCACGAGCCGCCGTTCGTCGTGCGGCTGCCGGTGGCGGTGCTCGTATTGCTCGTCGTCGCGCTCGGGCTCGCGCCGGAGCGGCTGGTCGCGCCGGTGCTGACGGTCGCGGCGCAGGCCGCGGTGTTCGGCGCGCCGGGCCCGGCGCTGCCGCCGTACGAGCTCGCGCTGTGGCACGGCTTCAACCTGCCGCTGGCGATGAGCGCGGTGGCGATCGGCGGCGGCGCGCTGCTGTACGCGTTCCTGCAGCGTTTCATCGACCTGCACCGTCTGGCGCGGCTGCCCGGCTGGTTTCGCGCCGGCGGCCGCGAACTGTTCGTCGGCCTGTACCGCTTCGGCATCGGCAGCGCCAAATCGGCGACGCGGGCGCTGGCCAACGGCAGCCTGCAGCGCTACCTGTCGCTGCTCGTCGTCGCGACGCTCGCCGCCGCGGCGTGGCCGTTCGTCGACGGCGCGGCGCTGCGCATGCCTGCGCCGGCCGACGCAACGTGGTCCGGCGTCGGCGCGGTCGTCGTCGCGGCGGTCGGCATCGCCGCGGCGATCGCGACGGTGGTCGCGCGCCGGCGACGCGTCGTCGCCGTGATCCTCGTCGGTGCGGTCGGTCTGGCGGTGTGCATCGCGTTCGCCTGGTTCGGTGCGCCCGACCTGGCGCTGACGCAGCTGCTCGTCGAAGTCGCGACGACGCTGCTGCTGATCGCCGCGCTGCGCGCCTTGCCCGACGACGCGCCGCCGCGCGACGCCGGCGACACCCTGCCGCGCCGCGCCGCGCACGCGCTGCTCGCGGTGGTTGCCGGACTCGCGGCAGCGGCTGCGGTGTGGGCCGTGCTCGGGCTGCCGTCGGCGTCGATCTCCGAGTACTTCCTGCGCACGACGGTGCCGCTCGGCGGCGGCGCCAACGCGGTCAACGTGATCCTCGTCGACTACCGCGCGCTCGACACGCTCGGCGAAGTCACGGTGCTCGTCGTCGCCGCGCTGACGATCCACGCGCTGCTCGCCCCCGCGGTCGCCGCGGCGAACGTGCCCGCGGCAGCCGCCGACGCCAGCCGCCGCGGCGCGCCGCCGCTGATGCTGCAGATCGCCGCGCGCGCGCTGCTGCCGTTCGCGGTGCTCGTCGCGCTGCACCTGTTCCTGCGCGGCCATTCGCTGCCCGGCGGCGGCTTCATTGCCGGGCTCGTGCTGGCGCTGGCGCTGGCGCTGCAGCAGACGGTGCGCGGTGACGCGGCGCTCGGCGCGCTGCCATCCGCCACCGACCCGCGGCGCCTGCTCGGCGCCGGCCTGCTCGTCTGCGTCGCCACCGGCGTTGCCAGCTGGTGGTTGGGCTCGCCGTTCCTGACCAGCGCCCATGGTTACCCCGAACTACCCGTCGTCGGCGCGGTGCCGCTGGCCAGCGCTGCGGTGTTCGACGCCGGCGTCTGGGCCGCGGTCGTCGGCGCGACGCTCGTGATGCTGCTGGCGCTGGCGCGCAACGCGCCGACGGCGACGTCGCCGGCGGCAGCGCGATGAACGCGCTCGTCGCGCTGGCGATCGGCACGTTCGTCGCGTGCGGCGTGTGGCTGCTGCTGCGTGCGCGCACGTTCGACGTCGTGCTCGGGCTGACGTTGCTGTCGTACGGCGTGAACCTGCTGCTGTTCACGATGGGAAGGCTGCACGCGACGCTGCCGCCGATCGTGCCGAAGGATGGCGTCGCGACGCTTGCCGAGACCGCCGACCCGCTGCCGCAGGCGCTGGTGCTGACGGCGATCGTCATCGGCTTCGCAATGACCGCGCTGCTGCTCGCGCTGGCGATCGGCGCCGCACGCGCCACCGGCACCGACCACGTCGACGGCAGCGAGCCGCGATGACCCGCGCTTGGACGCGCGTTCGCCGCGCATGACCCTGGACGTCGTCGCCACACTCGCCGGTGCGCACGCGCCGGTGCTGCCGATCGTCTGGCCGCTCGCCATCGGCGCGCTGCTGCTGCTGCTCGAGACGGTGGCGTCGCGCTGGGTCGCGCCGGTGTCGATCGCCGCGACGCTGGCGCTGGCGCTGCTCGCCGCCGGCCTGTTCGCGCGGGCCAGCGGCGGCAGCGTCGACGTCGTCCACGTCGGCGCGTGGCCGGCGCCGTGGGGGATCGCGCTGGCGCTCGACCGGCTGGCGGCGCTGATGCTGCTGCTGACCGCGGTCGTCGGCGTCGCTGCGGCGTGGCACGCGATCGGCGGCGACGACCGCCACGGCGCGCACTTCCATTCGCTGCTGCAGTTCCAGCTGATGGGGTTGAACGGCGCGTTCCTCACCGCCGACCTGTTCAACCTCTTCGTCTTCTTCGAAGTGCTGCTGGCCGCGAGCTACGGCTTGCTGCTGCACGGCCGCAGCGCCGAGCGGCTGCGCGCCGGCGTGCACTACGTCGTCTTCAACCTCGCCGGCTCGGCGGTGTTCCTGATCGCGCTCGGGCTGATCTTCGGCGCCACCGGCACGCTGAACATGGCCGACCTCGCGCGCAAGCTGCCGCTGCTCGACGCCGGGCAGGCGATGCTCGTGCACGCCGGCGCGGCGCTGCTGCTCGTCGTGTTCGCGGTCAAGGCGGCGCTGCTGCCGCTGTACTTCTGGCTGCCCGAAACCTACGCCGCGGCCGCGGCGCCGGTGGCGACGCTGTTCGCGGTGCTGACCAAGGTCGGCGTCTACGCGATCGTGCGCACGTCGACGCTGCTGTTCGGCGCCGGCGGCGCGCTGCCGGGGCTCGCCGACACACCGGCGCTGCCGGTGCTGGCGCTGGCCACGCTCGTGCTCGCGTCGCTCGGCGCACTGGCGGCGACGCGGCTGCGGCTGCTCGTCGCCTACCTCGTGCTCGCGTCGGGGGCCACGCTGCTGCTCGCGGTCGGGATCGGCACGCCGGCGGCGCTGGCCGCGGCGCTGTTCTACCTCGTCCACAGCACGTTCACCGCGGCGGCGTGGTTCGCGCTCGCCGATCGCATCGGCGCCGCGCGCGGCGGCAGCGACGAGCTTTCGGCGTTGCCGATCGCCGCGTGGCCGGCGCTCGGCGTCTCGTTCGTCGTCGCCGCGGTCGCGTCGGCAGGGCTGCCGCCGGCCGCCGGCTTCCTCGGCAAGGCGCTGCTGCTGCAGGCCGCCGGCGACACGCGCTACGCCACGTGGGCGGTGGCGCTGGTGCTCGGCTCGGGGCTGGCGATGGTCGTCGCGCTGGCGCGCGCCGGCGCGCGACTGTTCTGGATGCGCGGGCCGGCGGACGCTGCCGAGCCGGCGAGCGACGCCGCGGCGACTTTCGGCGCGCCGCGCGCAGCTTCGATCTCGACTTGGCGCGGCGCGGCGTTTCGCGACGGCGCGACGGCTGCGCTCGTCGTGGGCGTCGGCGCGCTGCCACTGCTCGCCGGGCCGCTCGCCGCCTACGCCGAGGCAACGGTCGCGCAGCTGCATCATCCGCAGCCGTACGTCGACGCGGTGCTGTCGACGGTCGCGACGCGATGAAGCCGCTGCTCGAACGCACCCCCGGGTCGCGCGGTGACCCACAGCGGCCGCGCCGCTCGCACTGGCGCCGCGCGTCGACGTGGACGACCGCGGCGATGCTGGTGCTGACGTGGCTGATGCTCAACACGTCGCTCGCGCCGGGCCACCTGCTGCTGGCAGCGGCGTTCGCGATCGCGATCGTCGCGGTCGTGCCGCGCAGCGGCGCCGACGGCGACGTCGACGTCGACGCGACACCGGCCGATGTCGGCGACCGCGCCGCGCGATCGCCGGCCGTACCGCGGCCGGCGCTGCGCCGCCGCCTGCGCGCCGTCGCGCGGCTCGCGTGGCGCGTTCAGGTCGACATCGTCGTCGCCAATTTCGACGTCGCGCGCCGCGTGCTCGGCCGCGAGTCGGCGCTCGATTCGCGCTTCGTCTGGGTGCCGCTGACGCTGCGCCACCCGGCCGCGGCGGCGACACTCGCCGGCATCGTCACGCTGACGCCGGGCACGGTGTCGAGCGAACTGACGCCCGACCGCCGCTGGCTGCTGGTCCACGTACTGCACTGCACCGACACCGGCGCGCTCGCCGCGACGCTGCGCGAGCGCTACGAGCGGCCGCTGGCGGAGATCTTCGAATGACGTTCCTGCCCGCCCTGCTGCCGTGGATCGCCGCGGTCTTCGTCGTCGCGCTGGCGCTGAACGCGTGGCGGCTGCTGCGCGGCCCGGCCGCGGTCGACCGCGTGCTCGCGCTCGACACGCTGTACGTCAACGCGCTCGGCCTGCTCGTCGTCGTCGGCCTGTGGCGCGGCACCGGACTGTACTTCGAAGCCGCGGTGCTGATCGGGCTGTTCGGCTTCGTGTCGACGGTGGCGCTGGCGCAGCGGCTGCGCCAGTTGGGGGAACCGCGGTGACCACGGCGCTGCCGCTGTGGGCCGAGGTCGGGGTGGCCGCGCTGCTCGTCGTCGGCGCGGCGTTCACGCTGCTCGGGTCGTGGGCGCTCGCCAAGCTGTCGACCTTCGTGCGCCGCGTCCACGGGCCGAGCAAGACGACGACGCTCGGCGTCGGCTGCGTCCTCGCCGCGTCGGCGATCGCCCACGCCGCCGCCGGCGACTGGAGCCTGCGCGAAGCGCTGGTCGTGCTGTTCCTGTTCGTCACCGCGCCGGTGTCGGCGCAGCTGCTGATGCAGGCGGCGTTCCGCGCCGACGCGTCGTTGCGCCCGCCGCCGCCGCCGCCGGCCGACGACGCCGCGGCTAGCCCTTCGCCCGCCGCAGCACCCGCTGCGGATACGGGATCTCAACGCCCAGCTCGTCGAGCAGCGCCAGCAGCGCCAGATTGACCTGCGAACGCACGCCGAGCAGGCCGCGCTCGGGGTCGGCGATCCAGAAGTAGACCGTCAGCTCGAGGCCGTCGGCGGCGAAGTTGGTCAGCAGCACCGTCGGCTCGGGGTCGTCGATGACGCGCGGCACCGCGCGCACCGCGGCCACGATGCGCGGCATCAGCCGTTCGAGGTCGGTGCCGTAGGCGACGGTGACGACGGTGACGTTGCTCACTTTCGGGTCGGCGAGCGACGCGTTCTCGATGCGCTCGGTGATCAGCATCTCGTTGGGCACGACCGATTCGCGCCCGTTCAACGCGCGGATCACCGTGTAGCGCGTCTTGATGTCGGTGACGCGGCCTTCGAAGCCGTCGACGACGACCATGTCGCCGATGCGAACGCTGCGCTCGGCGAGGATCACGAAGCCGCTGATGTAGTTCGACGCGAGCTTCTGCAGCCCGAAGCCGATGCCGACGCCGACCGCGCCGCCGAGCACGCCCAGCGCGGTCAGGTCGATGCCGGCGGCGCCGAGCGCGAACAGCAGCGCGACGAACAGCAGCAGCGCGCGGATCGCGTTGGCCGCCATCTTGCGGATCGACAGGTTGTCGCTCGCGCCGGCGAGCAGCCGCGCTTCGAGCGTCGCCGACAGCCACAGCGCGAGCACCAGGACGACGACCGCGGTCGCCGCGCCTTCGACGAGGCTCTTCAGCGTCACCTGGTTCTTGCCGACGGCCCAGCGGATCGAGTCCATCTCGGCCAGCAGCAGCGGCAGCAGCCCGGTGATCCACAGCACGACCGCGAGCCACGCGATCCACGACACGCTGCGCTCGACGGCGTGCATCAGCGCCGACGTCGGAAACGCGCGCCGCAGCACGCGCACCGTGAGCCGGATCACGACCAGCGACAGCAGCACCGGCAGCACGATGCGAAACACCGCCGGCGGCACGCCGCGGCGTTCGAGCAGCCACTGCGCCAGCAGCGCCAGCGCCAGCGCCAGCAGCGGGAAGAACACGCCGTCGACGATGCGCCGTCCGAACCACACCGAGTCGGCGCTGCGCGGCGCGCGGCCGCGCGCCAGCGCGACGATCGCCGCGGCGAGCAGCAGGCAGCCGGCGGTCAGCGCGAACTCGATCGCCGCGGCGGGCGTCAGCAGCGCCGCCAGCAGCTCGGCGGCATCGGCGCTCGGCGCGCTCGGCGACGCCGCGGACAGCGCTAGCGGCACGCCGGATCGGCTCGGTTCGGCGTCACGCGGCGCCGGCTGCGCGACGCGGGCCGGGCGCGATCGCGTGGCAGACGCCGGGCGCCAACGCGTGGCCGCCGCCGGGCGCGATCTCGCCGCGCGCGCTCACGCCATGTCGGCCAGCACGCGCAGGTGCACGCCGACGCTGCGCGCCAGCGCGCCGAGGTTGTAGCCGCCTTCGAGGCACGACACGATGCGCCCGCCGGCGTGACGCCGCGCGAGGTCGACGAGCCGCTGCGTGATCCACTCGTAATCGGCCTCGACCATGCCGAGCTGGCCGAGGTCGTCCTCGCGGTGGGCGTCGAACCCGGCCGAGATGAAGATCATCTGCGGCGCGAACGCTTCCAGCGCCGGCAGCCACATCGCCTCGATGCTGTCGCGGATCGCCGGGCCGCGGGTGTACGGCGGCAGCGGCACGTTGACCATGTTCGTGCCCTTGGGCACCGCGCCGCTGTACGGGTACAGCGGGTGCTGGAAGAAGCTGCACATCAGCACGCGGTCGTCGCCGGCGACGATGTCCTCGGTGCCGTTGCCGTGGTGGACGTCGAAATCGATGATCGCGACGCGCTCCAGACCGTGCACGTCGAGCGCGTGGCGCGCGGCGATCGCGACGTTGTTGAAGAAGCAGAAGCCCATCGCTTCGTCGCGCGTTGCGTGGTGGCCCGGCGGACGAACCGCGCAGAACGCGTTGGCGGCGCGCCCGGTGACCACGTCGTCGGTGGCGGCCACCGCCGCGCCGGCCGAGCGCAGCGCCGCCGCCAGCGTCTCCGGGCCGGCGACGGTGTCGGGGTCGAGTGCGTGCGTCGTGCCGTCACGGCGCAGCGCGGCGAGCACGTCCCAGACTTCGGACACGTAGTGCGCGCTGTGCGCCCGCTGCAGCTGCTCGACGGTGGCCTCGGGCGCGTCCTTGAAGTCGAGCGCGATGTCGAGCCCGGTCGCGAGCAGGTGGTCGTTGATCGCATCCAGCCGCTGCGGGCACTCGGGGTGACCGGCCCCCATGTCGTGCTGCCGGCACGCGGGGTGGCTGTAGAACACCGTCGTCATCGCCGAGCTGCGTCTCCCCGCTTCGAGTATGGTGCCGCGCATGGACGCGAGCCTCGCGCGCCAGCTCTTGCGGCTGGTCGACCAGATTAGCACGATCGTCGTCGGCAAACGCGCCCAGATCGAAGACTGCGTGGCCTGCCTGCTGGCCGGCGGACACCTGCTGATCGAGGACGTTCCGGGCGTCGGCAAGACCACACTCGCGCACGCGCTGGCGGTGTCGCTCGGGCTCGAGTTCAGGCGGGTGCAGTTCACCGCCGACCTGATGCCGTCGGACCTCATCGGCGTGAGTGTGTTCGAGCGCGCGAAGGACGCGTTTGTGTTCCATCAAGGGCCGGTGTTCGCGCAGGTGCTGCTCGCCG
>CBDUBX010000018.1:0-20752 GCA_965365495.1 uncultured Burkholderiales bacterium | reverse complement strand
CCCGCCGAGCGGGACGGAGCGCCCCCTTCGGAGCGGCCGGGCGGGGGCGCTCACGCCGCGCGCAGCATGTCGCCGAGGTCGAGCCCCGTCAGGCGCTTGGCCTCGCGCGCCAGCCAGTACAGCAGCAGCATCATCATCACCGTCGACGGCACCGCGATGACCGGATAGCTCAGCAGCGTGAGCTGGCCGAGCTCGGCGTTGAACGCCTCGGTGCCGGCCGGGCTGCGCACGACGTGCCGCGTCAGCACGTAGTTGGCCACCGCCGAGAAGAAGAACGTCATCGCCAGCCACACCGTGCCCTGGCGCAGCCGCTGCTCGAACGCGGGCATCTCGTGGCGCGCGCGCAGCGCCTGCGTCACGCGGTCGACGTCGAACAGGTGCGCGTTGAACACGAGCAGGCGGATCAGCGGCGACCGCGTCCACGTCGAGCCGAGGATCACGATGCCGATCAGCAGCGGCACCGCCGCTTCCTTGATCGCGAGCCATTTGGCGTCGAGCGCGAGCACGCCGATGCCGCCGGTGAGCAGCGTGCTGACGACGCCGAGCACCGCCAGCCAGTTGAGCCGGTGCCGCCGCCAGCCGTCCCACAGCCCCCAGCCGACCGGGAACGCCAGCCCCAGCGCCAGCGCGCCGAGCGGCCCGAGCCGTTCGGGTCCGCTGAGCTGCATCAGGATCGCCGCCGGGACGACGATTGTGACGACGATCTCGACCAGGGGGTTGGGCTTGGAGTCTTTCTTCATCGCCAGCCGAAGGCTAGCGCAACGCGGTCGCGACGGCCGCGAGGTTTGTCACGCCGCGCGCCGCGCAGGCGCGGCGAACGGCTCAATGCACCGACGTCGTCGACCGCAATCGCTCGAGCTTGGCGGCGTAGCGTGCCGCACCGCCGGCGGCGGTCGTGAACGACTGCGCCGCGCGCAGATGGCGCGCCGTCCTCGCGGCGTCGCCGAGCGCCCAGTACGCCTGCGCGGTCCAGAAGTGCACGTCCTCCTGGTCGGGCTGCAGCCGCAGCTCGCGCAGGAAGTGGTCGCGCGCCGCGGCGGGGTCGCCGCGGGACATCGCCGCACGGCCGCGGTCGTACTCGGCGAACGGCGCGAACGGCTGGACTCGCGCGAGCCGATCGGCGTAGCCGCGCGCGTCGTCGGCGCGACCGGTGCGCTGCAACAGCGCGACGAGGTTGGTCAGCGCGGCGACGTCGTCGGGCTGCTGCGTCAGCGCGTGGCGCAGCGCGGCTTCGGCGGCGTCGACGTGGCCGGCGCGCTCGTAGACGACGCCGAGGGTGTTGACGCCGGCGACGAAGCCGGGCTGCTGCAGCACCGCGGCGCGCGCCCATGCGTAGGCCTGGTCGACGTCGCCGGCGGCCAATGCCTCGGCGGCGCGGTTGTTCAGGTACATCGCGACGAGCGTTTTCTCGTCGAG
Organism: uncultured Burkholderiales bacterium; assembly: GCA_965365495.1. Classification (GTDB taxonomy): domain Bacteria; phylum Pseudomonadota; class Gammaproteobacteria; order Burkholderiales; family Burkholderiaceae_C; genus Rubrivivax. The sequence goes on along the minus strand of CBDUBX010000018.1, from coordinate 19,336 downwards.
CGGCACCGCGCGCTGGCCGCGCAACTCGACCGCCGGCAGGAAGTCGACGACCATCTCCTGCAGCGGCCCCGCGTGCTCCAGCGCCGACGGCGGCGCGAGCGCGAGGTTGACGTGGCCGCTGGCCAGCTCGAGCCCGCCGCTGCGGCGGTAGGTGTCGTCGACGAGCACGCGGCGGTAGCTGTGCGGCAGGCCCAGGTGCTTGGCAAAGGCCGCGGTCATCACGACCAGCGACAGGCAGTTGCCGGCCCGGCCGTCGAACGCCTCGGCCGCGGTGCGTGTGGCTTCGGGGTCGTAACGCAGGCGCAGCTCGCTGTCGCGGTACAACGCGTCGATCAGCGTTCGGCGCGCATCGCGCGTGCTGCCCGGCGTCGACCGCGCATCGATGTAGCGGCGCATCTCGTCGCTGAGCTTGAACAGGTCGGAAGCGTCGGCGACGCGTTTGGGCGGCGCGAACAGCGCGTCGCGCAGCAGCGCGGTCGGCGGCGGCGGCTCGACGCTGGCGCAGCCGCCGATGCCGACGGCCGTCGCGACGACGAGTGCAGCGACGCGCAGGGCTCGGCCCAGTGGACGGGGCAACGCGGACATCGAGGGCCTGCCTTTCACCGCGCGGGCCCCGGTGCGGGGCGCGGCACGCCGCAGCATGCCACGCCGCGCTCGGCAGGGGCGTCGGCGTCGACCCGAAGGGGCGACCGGCGCGCGGGTCGCGCGGTCAGCCGGCGGCGGCTGGCAGCTGCGGGCGCAAGCGCTCGGCGGCCGCGCGCAGCTCGGGCAGCGCCGACGCCGCGGCGCGTTCGAGCGCGCGCTGCGCGTAGCAGGCGTCCGACAGCATCCGCTCGACGTGCAGGTACACGCCTTCGCCGGCCAGCAGCCACTTCAGCTGGATGATGTCGACCAGCGGCGGGGCCTCGGCAATCGGTGGGGATGGAGCGTTCATGCAGACGGTGCGAGCGGATGCGACGGTAACGCCGCCGACGGGCTTGTAGACGACCGGCGTTTGGAGAGCTGCCCCCAACGCCAGGGGTTGACGGCGCTCGACGGCCGCCGATGACCGCTCGCCAGCGGCGACGTGGGGCAGCGCAGACAGGTGCGGCGCCGGCTGCAGAGGCGTTGCCAAGCGGTTGTGAGGGTTCGAGAAATCGGCATCGCCAAGCGCTGGCGGGTCGGCGCGACGCCACCGTCGACCGACGTCGGAGCTCTGGGCTTCGGTGCTGTGAACCGCGACATCGATCGCGGCGCAGCGTCGTTGCTGCAGTGCAACATAAGGCGCTGTCTATAAGGCCTGTCCAATCGCTCGGAGAAACCGCGACGCCGTTCTCGGCTGTCGCTGGCCGCATCGATCGTTCGATTGCAAGGACGCCAGCGGGCCGCGACGCGGCCCGCGACGGCTTGCGTATCGTCGGTGGTCCCGCCGATCCCTGCCCCTACTCCCATGATCGACCTCGCCGTCGCCTGGCGCGACATCGCCGCGGCTGCCGCCACGCTGCGCGGCGTCGCCCACCGCACCCCGGTGCGGACGTCGCGCACCGCCGACGAACGCTGCGCGGCGCAGCTGTACTTCAAGTGCGAGAACTTCCAGCGCATGGGCGCGTTCAAGTTCCGCGGCGCGTACCACGCGCTGGCGCGTTTCACGCCCGAACAGCGCCGCGCCGGCGTGATCGCGTTCAGCTCGGGCAACCACGCGCAGGCGGTGGCGCTGGCCGCGCGGCTGCTGGCGATGCCGTCGGTGATCGTGATGCCGCACGACGCGCCGACGGCGAAGCTCGCGGCCACCCGCGGCTACCAGAGCGGGCAGGCGGGCAGCGAGGTCGTCCTCTACGACCGCTGGACCGAAGACCGCGAAGCGATCGGCGCGCGGCTTGCTTCGGAACGCGGCATGACGCTGATCCCGCCGTACGACCACGCCGACGTCATCGCCGGGCAGGGCACCGCCGCGGCCGAGCTGCTCGAAGACGTCGGCCCGCTCGACACGCTCGTCGTCTGCGTCGGCGGCGGCGGGCTGATCGCCGGGTCGGCGGTCGCGGCGAAGCACCTCGCGCCGTCGGTGCGCGTCGTCGGCGTCGAGCCCGAGGCCGGCAACGACACGCAGCAGAGCCTGGCGCGCGGCGAGATCGTCCACATCGAGACGCCGACGACCATCGCCGACGGCGCGCAGACGCAGCACAGCGGCCGGCTGACGTTCCCGGTGATCCAGCGCCACGTCGAGCGGATCGTCACCGTCACCGATGCCGAGCTCGTCGCGACGATGCGGTTCTTCGCCGAGCGGATGAAGATGGTCGTCGAGCCCACCGGCTGCCTCGCCGCGGCGGCGGCACTCGAAGGCAGGGTCGACGTCCGCGGCCAGCGCGTCGGAGTCATCGTCAGCGGCGGCAACGTCGACCTCGCGCGGTTCGCCGGCCTCGTCACCACCGGGGCAGCCGCATGAGCGACGTGCCGAAAGACGCGCCGTCGCCCGCCAGCGACCGCACGAGCGACGAGCGCCTGCGCGCGCGCGTCGACGAACTGCTGGCCCGGCCGGCGGCGACGACGCGCGGCCAGGTCACCGTCGACGGCAAGGCCCTCGACTACACGGCGCAGGTCGCGTTCGTGCCGGTGCCGGGCGACGGCTTCGACGCCGCCGCGTCGCCGCCGCAGGCCGCGGTGATGACGACGTCGTACCAGCTCGACAACGCTTCCCCGGCCGACCGCCCGGTGTGCTTCGCGTTCAACGGCGGCCCGGGGTCGGCGTCGCTGTGGCTGCATCTTGGCGCGCTCGGGCCGCAGCGGATCGCGACGCCCGACGACGGCAGCCTCGCGCCGCCGCCGTACGCGGTCGAAGACAACCCGCACAGCTGGTTCGGCGACTTCGATCTCGTCTTCGTCGACCCGCCGCACACCGGCTGGTCGGTCTGCGCCGGCGAGGCGGCGAGGAAGAAGATGCTGTCGGTCGACGGCGACGTGCAGGCGCTCGCCGACGCGATCCGCGCGTGGCTGACGCAGCACCGCCGCTGGGGCTCGCGCGTGTACATCGCCGGCGAGAGCTACGGCAGCACCCGCGCCGCGGCGCTGGCCGACCGGCTGCAGGCCGACGGCGTGCTGCTGTCGGGGGTGATCCTCGTGTCGTGCGCGATCGACCTGCAGTCGATCGTCTTCGCGCCGAGCAACGACCTGCCGTACGCGCTGTTCCTGCCGGCGTTCGCCGGCGTCGCGCAGTTCCACGGCTTGTTGCAGGGGCCGATCGCCGCGTCGCCCGACGCGGCGCGGGCCGCCGCCGAGGCGTTCGTCGCCGACGACTACGTCGCCGTGCTGCACGCCGGGGCGCGGCTCGACGGCCGCCGGCGGCAGCGCGTCGCGCGCCGCATCGCCGAGCTCACCGGGTTGCCGGCAACGCTCGTCGACGAGAAGAACCTGCGCATCGACGACCGCACGTTCTTCGTCGAGGCGCTGCGCGGCCGCGGCCGCGTCGTCGGCCGGCTCGACGCGCGCGCCACCGCGCCGGCGGCGGTCCGACGAACCGGCGACATGGAGTTCGACCCCGGCATCGAAGCGATCGCCGCGCCGTACACGATGGCCGCGATGGCCTACTTCACCGAGATTCTCGGCGTCGACCTGCGCGAGCGCTACGAGACGCTGTCGCTGGCGACGCACGAGGCGTGGAACTGGAACCGCGGCAAGTCCCAAGGCAACGACTACGCGTCGACGAGCCCCGACCTCGCGCGGGCGCTGCGCCGCAACCCGCAGCTGAAGGTCCTCGTCGCCAGCGGACGCTACGATCTCGGCACGCCGTACAGCGCCACCGACTGGTCGCTGGCGCGGCTCGACGTGCCCGCCGACGTGGCCACGCGGGTGCAGCACCGCTACTACGACGCCGGGCACATGATGTACACGCGTAACGCCGATGCGGCGCAGCTCCGATCCGACGTGGCCGAATGGCTGAGGTGCCCATGAACATCGCGATCCTCACCGGTGGCGGCGACTGCCCCGGGCTGAACGCCGTGATCCGCGCGGTCACGCTGGCGCTGCACAACGAACTCGGCGCGCGCGTCACCGGCATCGAGCGCGGCTTCTGGGGGCTGATCAACCGCCAGGCGCGGCGGCTGCAACCGAGCGACGTCGCCGGCATCCTGGCCGAAGGCGGCACGATTCTCGGCACGCACAACACCTGCAACCCGTTCAAGGACGTCGACGGCAACGACCGCTCGGGCGACGGCATGGCGTTCGCGCGCGAACTCGGGCTCGACGCGCTGGTAGCGATCGGCGGCGACGGCACGATGACGATCGCCCACCGCTTCGAAGCGCTGGGGTTGCCGGTGGTCGGCGTGCCGAAGACGATCGACAACGACCTCGCGCACACGACGCGAACGTTCGGTTTCGACAGCGCGGTGGCGGTTGTCGCCGACGCGCTCGACCGGCTGGCGACCACCGCGCGCAGCCACGGCCGCGTGATGATCGCCGAGACGATGGGCCGCTACGCCGGCTGGATCGCGCTCGAAGGCGGCATGGCCGGCGGCGCCGACGCGATCCTGCTGCCCGAGGTGCCGTTCAGCGTCGACAAGGTCGCCGAGTTGTGCCGCGAGCGCGAAGACCTCGGGTTGCCGACGCTGATCTGCATCGCCGAGGGCGCGCACGCCGTCGGCCAGGGGATGACGGTGCGCGAGACGCTGGCCTTCAGCCCCGACCCGCTGCGCTTGGGCGGCGTCGGCAACTGGCTGCAGCATCAGCTGCAGCCGCTGGTCAAGAGCGAGGTGCGCACGACGCTGCTCGGCCACATCCAGCGCGGCGGCCACCCGACGGCGTTCGACCGCGTCCTCGCAACGCGGTTCGGCTACGAGGCGGCGCAGCTGGTGAAGAACGGGCAGTACGGCCGCATGGTCGCGCTGCAGGGCGACGACTGCGTCAGCGTGTCGCTCGACGACGTCGCCGGCCGCGTGCGCCACGTGCCGCTCGACCACCCGCTGGTGCGCGCGGCGCGCGGCATCGGCGTGCGGCTCGGCGACTGACCTCGCGGCGGCGCGTCGTGCCGGCTGCCGCGTCGCGGGCCGACGCGGCGAGGTGCGGGACCTGCTGACCGCGCCCTAACGGGCCGCATCGCGAACGTCGGCAATGGGGTTCGCGCCGAAGTCTTCGCGGTCGATCGACGCGATCAGCCGCGCCGCGGCGTCGTTGGCGGTGGCGACCGCGCCGCTTCTGGCAAGCTCGACGAAGCGCTCGCGCTCGGGGAAGAGCCGCGGGTCGGCGCCGCGCAGCCGGCGCTGCATGTCGGTCTCGATGACGCCGGGGGCGACCGACGCAACGCGCGCGCCGTGCTCGTTGGCCGCTTCTTCCAGCGCCAGCGCCCGCGCGAGGTGGTCGAGCCCGGCCTTGGCCGCGCAGTAGGCCGCGCTGCCGGCCATCGCGCGCCGACCCAGTCCCGACGAAACGAAGACCACCTTGCGCGGCACGCGCCACGCCGCGGTCGCGCGCAGGAAGGCCGACGTCAGCAGCAACGGCGCCTCGATGCCGACGCGCAGCACGTCGCGCAGTTCGTCGGCGGCCTGCGCGGCCAGCGGCGCCGGCGTTGCCAGCACGCCGGCGTTGTGGATCAGCGTCGCCGCAGTGGCGGTTGCGGCCTGCGCGCCGAGCCAGGTTTCGAGCCGGGCGGCGACCGCCGTCGCGTCGGCGAGGTCGGCGCGCCACGCGGTGAACGCGTCACGCGGCGCATCGCCGGGGTCGGTGTCGCTGCGCGCCAGCGCGAGCACGCGGTCACCGCGTTCGAGCAGGCGGCGCGTCAGCGCCAGGCCGAGGCCGCGCGACGTGCCGGTGACGATCGTCAAGGGTCGGGGTTCGTTCATCGGTGGTTCTCGAAGCGAGCGGACTGAAAGACGTCAGAACGGCACCGCGCTCGCGTAGTCGCAGCGCCGGCCGTCGGCGGGGTGCGGCAGCGACAGCGCGCAGGCGTGCAGCAGCAGCCGCTCGGCGCGGTCGTCGCCGCGGCCGTACAGCGCGTCGCCGCACACCGGGTGGCCGAGCCACTGCAGGTGCACGCGCAGCTGGTGGCTGCGGCCGGTGACCGGTTCAAGCGCGAGCCGCGTGCGCCCGCCGCCGCGCGCGACGACGCGCCAGTGCGTGGTCGACGGCCGGCCGTGCTGCCGGTCGACGCGCTGCCGCGGCCGGCGCGGCCAGTCGGCGGCGAGCGGCGCGTCGATCGTTCCGGCGTCTGCGACGACATCGCCTTCGACGACCGCTTCGTAGCGCTTGCCGACCGCGCGCGCGGCGAATGCCTGCGACAGCGCGCGCTGCGCCGCCGCGCCGCGCGCGTAGACGACGAGCCCCGACGTCGCCTGGTCGAGGCGGTGGACGATGTCGGCGTCGCCCCACACCGCGCGCACCCGCGTTGCGAGGTCGGGCTGCGACGGGTCGCGGCCGGGCACCGACAGCAATCCAGGCGGCTTGTCGATGACGACGAACGCGTCGTCGACATGAACGACGGCGAGCATCGCGCGAGGATAGGGCGGACGGGCGCGACGACGCGCGCACCGCATGCAGCGGCGCGCCGCGTCTTCGTTGGGCGAGGCGGGCGTGGGCCTGGGGGGCAGGGCGCGGCACTATCATTCGCGGCGTTGGTGCTCGTCGATGCGTTCGCAAAGACGGTTCAACGGGAATCAGGCGGGGAGGGCCCTACGGGCGACGCCCCGACCTGAGCTGCCCCCGCAACGGTCAGCGGACCGCCGGTGCTTCGACGAGAAGCTTCGGCGACGCGTGACAAGGCCACTGGCCGCGAATCGCCCTTTGAGGCGACCCGCACCGGGAAGGCGTCGCGCGTGTCCGTCAGCCCGGATACCGGCCAACGAGGTGGCGGCCGCGTTCGGCGGTCCGCCGTGAGGCGCGACGCCGCGGGGAGCGGCGAAGCGCGGTCCGTTCTGGTCTGGCATACCCGATGGCATCCCTTCGTACCGCGGCGCGCCGCGCGCCGGCGCGCCGATGCGTCGCCGATGCCCGCGGGCTGCGTACCGCGCGCGGAGAACGGGCATGACGCCGCCCGGGTCGACGGACGGTCACGACGCCACCGCGCGCGCCGGGAACGCGTCGAAGCGCGTCGCCCGGCGGCGGCTCGCGGCGCTCGCGATCGCGTTCGGCTCGACGCTTACGATCGTCGCCGGCGGGCCGGCTGCAGCGGTCGCGTCGACGACCGCGCCGCCGATCACGGTCGTCGACGACCGCGGCATCACGCACCGTTTCGACGAGCCGCCGCGACGACTCGTGACCCTGCTGCCGTCGCTGACCGAAACCGCGTGGGTCCTCGGCGGCGGGCCGCGCCTGGTCGGCGTCGACCGCTATTCGACCTGGCCCGCCGCGATCGCGAAGCTGCCGCGGCTCGGCGGGCTCGACGACGCGCAGATCGAAGCGATCGTCGCTCTGTCGCCCGACGTCGTGCTCGCGTCGACGTCGTCGCGTGCGGTCGAACGGCTCGAAGCGCTCGGCTTGCGCGTGGTGCGGCTGAAGTCGGAGACGCACGCCGACGTTCGGCGCAGCGTCGACGTCGTCGCGCGGCTGCTCGGCGCACCCGCCGGGGCCGACCGCATCTGGGCGACGATCGAGCGCGAACTCGACGCCGCCGCAGCGCGCGTGCCGCCCGCGCTGCGCGGTCAGCGCGTGTATTTCGAGATCGGCGGCGGGCCGCATGCGGCCGGCAGTGCGTCGTTCATCGGCGAGACCCTGGCGCGACTCGGCATGGGCAACGTCGTGCCGCCCGAACTCGGGCCGTTCCCGAAGCTCAACCCCGAATACGTCGTCCGCGCGCGGCCCGACATCGTGATGGGCGTGCAGCGCGAGATTGCGGCGCTGCCGCAGCGGCCGGGATTCGCCTCGCTGCCTGCGGTTCGCGAGCAGCGGCTTTGCGCGTTCGACGCCGCGACCTACGAGCTGCTGACCCGCCCCGGGCCGCGGCTCGGCGAAGCCGCTGCCGCGGTCGTCGACTGCCTGGTGCGCATCACGCCGGCGGCGCCGCGGTGACCGCGATCGAGCGCGCCGTCACGGCCGCACCGGCGACCGTCGATGCGCAGCGGCGCCGGCGACTCGGCGTCGCGATCGTCGCGGTGCTGGCGACCGGCTTCGTCGTCGGTATCGCGACCGGCGCCGCGGGATTCGCGCCGCGCGCGCTGTGGCACGACGTGCACGGCGCCGACGCGGCGCTGATCCTCGGACAGATCCGCGCGCCGCGCACGCTCGGCGCGGCGCTGGTCGGCGCGCTGCTCGGGCTGTCGGGCGCGATCGCACAGGGGTTGTTTCGCAACCCGCTGGCCGACCCCTACCTGCTCGGCAGCGCGTCCGGCGCCGGGCTCGGCGTTGTCGTCGTCCTCGCCGCAGCGTCGCTCGGCGGCACGGCGGTGAGCGACGCGGCGGTGGCGTGGATCGAGCGCCTGGGCGTCGTCGTCGGCGCTTTCGTCGGCGCGGTCGTCGGCGTGGCGCTGACGCTGGCGTTGGCGCGCGGCGCGGCGCACACGCTGCGGTTGCTGCTCGCCGGCGTCGTCGTCGGCGTGGTCCTCGGCGCGGCGAGCGACCTGATCACCGGCGCGTGGCCGGACGCGTTGCGCGGCAAGCAGGCGTTCATGCTCGGCAGCACCGCCTTTCTCGGCTGGAACGCCGTCGCGCTGCTCGCCGGCGGCGTCGCCATGCTGACGTCGCTGGCGCGCCGTTGGGCGCGCGCGCTCGACGCGCTGACCCTCGGCGAGGACGGCGCCGCGAGCCTCGGCCTCGACCTCGGCCGCGTCCGCCTCGTGCTCGTGGCGCTGCTGTGCATCGGTACCGCGCTGGCGGTGTCGCAAGCCGGGCTGGTGGCGTTCGTCGGCCTGGTGGCACCGCACCTCGTGCGCCGCCACGCGCCGGGGCCGCACCGTTGGTTGCTGCTCGCGAGCAGCGGCATGGGCGCGGCGCTGCTGCTGGCCGCCGACGTGCTGGCGCGCGCGGTGATCGCACCGCAGGAACTGCCGGTCGGCGCCGTCACCGCGGTCGTCGGCGGGGCGTATCTCTACGCGTTGCTGCGGCGGCGGTCGGTGTGACGGCGCCCGCGCTGCAGGCCCGCGGCGTCGGCGTGCGGCTCGGCCGTCGCGACGTGCTGGCCGGGGTCGATGTCGACGTCGGCGTCGGCTGGACGGCCGTCGTCGGGCCGAACGGCGCCGGCAAGTCGACGTTGTTGCGCGCCTTGGCCGGCCTGCAGCCGCTGCACAGCGGCCGCGTCTGCGTCGACGGCATCGACGTCCACGCCGCGCCGTCGGCCGAGCGCGCGCGGCGCATCGCATGGCTCGCGCAGCACGTCGAGGTCAGCGGCGAGCTGACGGTGCGTGAAACGGTCGAGCTCGGCCGCATCGCGCGGCTCGGCCTGCTCGGCACGCCCGGCGCGGTCGACGCCGCGGCCGTCGACTGCGCGATGGCGTTGACCGAATGCGGGGCGTGGTCGCACCGCCGTCTCGACGAGCTGTCGGGCGGCGAACGCCAGCGCGTGCTGCTCGCTCGCGTGCTCGCCACCGAAGCGCAGCTGCTGCTGCTCGACGAGCCGACGACGCACGTCGACGCGCCGCACCAGGTGGCGTTGGCGCGGTTGTTTCGCCGCCTCTCACGGGCCGCGCCGCCTCGCGCCGTGCTCAGCGTGCTGCACGACCTGCCGATCGCGCTGCGCGCCGACCGCCTGCTGGTGCTGCGAGACGGCCGGGTCGTGGCCGACGGCGCGCCGACCGATCCGGTGCTGCAGCGGGCACTGGCGGCGGCGTTCGACCACGCGGTCGAGGTGCGCGTGCGCGACGGCGTGCCCGAAGCGGTGTTGTCGCTGGAGCGCTGACGCCGCGGCGACGCGTGCGCGCAGCGGGTGCCGGCGGACGGTCGGACCGCCGACGCGGCCGGTTGATGGGTGCAACGCGCGGCGTGGTCCCTAGAATGGTTTGGCGTGGTGCATCGGCAACGACGCGACCGCCGGCCGCGGTGCAGGAACCGCGCGCAGGCGGCACACCGCCGGAAGAAGGCGAGATGACGGACATGAGCGAGCAGGCGACCCGTTTCGCCGAGGACTTCGCCACACCTCGCTACGAGGACTGGGTGGCGGAAGTCGAAAAGGCGCTCAAGGGCGCGCCTTTCGACAAGAGGATGCTGACGCGGACGTGGGAGGGCGTGACGCTGCGCCCGATCTACACGCGTCGCGACTGGCCGTCCGACGGCGACCGCTCCGGTTTCCCGGGTGCCGTCCCGTACACCCGCGGCGGGCGCGCCGCCGGCAACCGCGTCGGCGACTGGGACATGCGGCAGCGCTACGCCTACCCCGACGCGTCGCGCTGCAACGACATCCTGCTGAACGACCTCGAGCGCGGCGTGACCTCGCTGCACATCGTCTTCGATGCGGCGGCGCGGCGAGGTGTCGATCCCGATCGCGACGACGCCGGGTCGCTGATCGGCGCAGGCGGCGTCTCGGTGGCGACGCTCGACGACCTCGACCGGCTGCTGAGCGGCGTTGTGCCCGAACTCGTCACCGTCTCGCTCGACGCCGGCGCGCAGTTCGAAGCCGCCGCCGGCTTGCTCGACGCCCTGTGGCGCCGCCGTCGCGTCGATCCGGCCGCGGCACGCGGCGCGTTCAACGCCGACCCGCTCGGCGTGCTCGCCGCGACCGGTTCGTTGCCCACCGCGCCCGAGGTGGCGCTGACGCGGATGGCCGGCCTCGCGGCGCACACCGCGCGCACCTGGCCGCTCGCCACCGCGGTGGCGGTCGACACGTCGCCGTACCACGACGCCGGCGCCACCGAGAGCCAGGACCTGGCGCTGTCGATGGCGACCGCGGTGGCCTATCTGCGGGCGATGACCCAATCCGGGATCGACATCGACACCGCCTGCCGCCAGATCCTGTTCACCTTCCCCGTCACGTGCGACCAGTTCCTCGCGATCGCCAAGCTGCGCGCCGCGCGCAAGCTGTGGGCGCGCATCGCCGGGGCCTGCGGTGCGTCGGAGGCGACGCAGGCGATGCGGCAGGACGCCGTCACCGCGTGGCGGATGTTCAGCCGGCGCGACCCGTGGGTGAACATGCTGCGGTCGACGGTGGCCTGCTTCGCCGCAGCAGTCGGCGGCGCCGACTCGATCACGGTGCGGCCGTTCGATGCGGCGATCGGCCTGGCCACCGAGTTCGGCCGGCGCATCGCGCGCAACACGCCGATCATCCTGGCCGAGGAGTCGAACCTGGCCAAGGTGATCGACCCGGGCGGCGGCTCGTGGTACGTCGAAAGCCGCACCGACGAACTCGCGGCCGCGGCATGGGCCGAGTTCCAGGCGATCGAGCGAGCGGGTGGCGTCCTCGCAGGACTGCAGGACGGCAGCATCGCGCGCAAGATCGCCGAGTCGTGGCAGCAGCGCGAGGCGGCGCTCGCCAAACGGCGCGAGCCGATCACCGGGGTCAGCGAGTTTCCGAACGTCGTGGAGCGGCCGGTGGAGGTCGACGTGCCGGATCTCCCGGCGATCGCGCGCGAAGCGGCCGAAAGAACACGCTCGGCGCGCTCGGCGGCGCGCGACGTGGCGGCGCGGCTCGATGCGCTGAGGCAAGCCGACGACTCGGGGCGGGCCGAGGCGGTCGCCGCGGCCGTCGCGGCCGGCGCCACGGTCGGCGACGTCGCGGCGGCGTCGGCGGGTGTGGCGACCACGGTGACGGCGCTGCCGCGTCACCGCGTCGCCGAGCGCTTCGAGGCGCTGCGCGACGCGTCCGACGCCTTCATGGCGAAGTCGGGTGAACGGCCGAAGATCTTTCTCGCCAACCTGGGTCCGGTGGCCCAGCACACGGCGCGCGCCACCTTCGCGAAGAACTTCTTCGAGGTGGCCGGCATCGAGGCGATCGGCAGCGCCGGCTTCGACGACGCCGCCAGCTGCGCGGCGGGCTATGCCGACAGCGGCGCCCGTATCGCGATCCTCTGCTCGGCCGATACCGTCTACGACGAGCTGGCGGTGCCCGCGGCGCAGGCACTGAAATCGGCCGGCTGCGAGTACCTGTTCCTCGCCGGCGCGCCGGGCGAGAAGAAGGACGAATACATGGCGGCCGGCATCGACGACTTCATCTTCATGGGCGGCGACGTGCTCGACACCACGACGCGGACGCTGTCGCGACTGGGGGTGATCTGACATGGCGATCCCCGACTTCACGCAGCTTGCGCTGGCGGCCGACGGCCGCGCCGACGTGGCCGACGAACCGCGCCGCTGGGCCGAGCGCTTCCGCGCCGAAACCGGCCAGTTGCCGCAGAGCTTCCTGTGGGAAACGCCCGAGCGCATCCCCGTCAAGCCGCTCTACGCCGCGGCCGACCTCGACGGCATCGACCACCTCGACACGCTGGCCGGCATCCCGCCTTACGTGCGCGGGCCGTATCCGACGATGTACGTGACCCGGCCGTGGACGATCCGCCAGTACGCCGGGTTCTCGACCGCGAAGGATTCGAATGCCTTCTATCGGCGCAACCTCGCGGCCGGGCAGAAAGGCTTGTCGGTGGCGTTCGACCTTGCGACACACCGCGGCTACGACTCGGACAACCCGCGCGTGGCCGGCGACGTCGGCATGGCAGGCGTGGCGATCGACTCGATCCTCGACATGCGGGTGCTGTTCGACAGCATTCCGCTCGACCAGATGTCGGTGTCGATGACGATGAACGGCGCGGTGTTGCCGGTGCTGGCGCTGTACATCGTTGCCGCCGAGGAACAGGGGGTGAAGCACGAACAGCTCTCGGGGACGATCCAGAACGACATCCTCAAGGAGTTCATGGTCCGCAACACGTACATCTACCCGCCCGCGCCGTCGATTCGCATCATTTCCGACATCTTCGAGTTCACGTCGCGGCACATGCCGAAGTTCAATTCGATCTCGATCTCGGGCTACCACATGCAGGAGGCGGGGGCGACCGCCGACCTCGAGATGGCGTACACGCTGGCCGACGGCGTCGAATACGCGCGTTGCGGCTTGAAAGCCGGGCTCGGCATCGACCAGTTCGCGCCGCGGCTGTCGTTCTTCTGGGCGGTCGGGATGAACTTCTTCATGGAGGTCGCGAAGATGCGCGCGGCGCGGCTGTTGTGGGCCAAGCTGATCCAGCAGTTCGACCCGAAGAACGGCAAGTCGCTCGCATTGCGGACGCATTCGCAGACGTCGGGCTGGAGCCTGACCGCGCAGGACGTGTTCAACAACGTCGTGCGCACCTGCGTCGAGGCGATGGCCGCGACCCAGGGCCACACGCAGTCCCTGCACACCAACTCGCTCGACGAGGCCCTGGCACTGCCGACCGACTTCTCGGCGCGCATTGCGCGCAACACGCAGCTCTTTCTGCAGCAGGAGAGCGGCACGACGCAGGTCATCGACCCGTGGGGCGGCAGCTACTACGTCGAACGGCTGACCCGCGAGCTCGCGAGCAAGGCCTGGGGCCACATCCAGGAAGTCGAGCAGTCGGGCGGCATGACGAAGGCGATCGAGGCCGGCATCCCGAAGCTGCGCATCGAAGAGGCGGCGGCGCGCACGCAGGCGCGCATCGACTCGGGTCGGCAGACGGTCGTCGGCGTCAACAAGTACCTGCTCGGCGAGAAGGAAGACGTGCCGGTGCTCAAGGTCGACAACGCGCAGGTCCGCGCGCAGCAGATCGCCCAGCTGCAGGCGTTGCGCCGCGAGCGCGACCCGCGCGACGTCGAGCGCCGGCTGCAGGCGCTGACGAACGCGGCAGCGAGCGGCGAAGGCAACCTGCTCGGACTGGCGATCGACGCCGCGCGCGCCAAGTGCACCGTCGGCGAGATCAGCGACGCGCTCGAGAAGGTGTTCAACCGCCACAAGGCCGAGATCCGCGCGATCTCGGGCGTCTACCGCGGCGAGGTCGGCGAGGGCTCCGACGACGTGACGACGGTGCACCGCATCGTCGAGGTCTTCGAGGGCGACGACGGACGCCGCCCGCGCATTTTGATCGCGAAGATGGGGCAGGACGGTCACGACCGCGGCCAAAAGGTCATCGCGTCGGCCTTCGCCGACCTCGGCTTCGACGTCGACATCGGCCCGCTGTTCCAGACGCCTGCCGAGGTGGCGCGGCAGGCGGTCGAGAACGACGTCCACGTCGTCGGCGCCAGTTCGCTGGCGGCGGGGCACCTGACCCTCGTGCCGGAACTGAAGAAGGAGCTCGAGGCGCTCGGCCGCGACGACATCCTCATCGTCGTCGGCGGCGTGATCCCGCCGCAGGATTACCAGGCGCTCTACGCAGCCGGCGCCGAGGCGATCTTTCCGCCCGGCACGGTGATCGGCCAGGCCGCGATCTCGCTGCTGCACGCGCTCAACCGCAAGCTCGGCTACGCGAAGGAAGCCGCCTGACCGTGGCGGGGACGATGTCGAAAGCCGCGGTCGGACCGGGGCCGAGCGCCATCAGCGAAGCGCCCGCAGCGGCCGCTGAAGCGCGCCCGCCGACGCCGGCGGCCGTCGTCGAACGACCCGGGATCGACGAACTGATGGCCGGCGTGATCGCCGGCGACCGCTCGATGCTCGGCCGCGCGATCACGCTGATCGAAAGCCGCCGCCCGGCGCACCAGAAGCTGGCTGCCGAACTGAGCCTGAAGCTGCTGCCGCACGCGGGCAAGGCCTTTCGCATCGGCATTACCGGCGTACCGGGCGTCGGCAAGAGCACGTTCATCGAGGCCTTCGGCTGCCATCTGATCGACGCGGGCAAGAAGGTCGCGGTGCTTGCGGTCGACCCGACCAGTCCGGTCACCGGCGGCAGCATCCTCGGCGACAAGACGCGCATGGCGCGGCTGTCGATGCAGCCGCAGGCGTTCATCCGGCCTTCGCCGTCGGGCGGGACGCTCGGCGGCGTCACGCGCACGACGCGCCAGTCGATCGTCGTGTGCGAAGCCGCCGGCTTCGACGTGATCCTGGTCGAAACGGTCGGCGCGGGCCAGTCGGAGGTGTCGGTCGCCGACATGACCGACTTCTTCCTGGTGCTGATGCTGCCCGGCGCCGGCGACGAGTTGCAGGGCATCAAGAAGGGCGTGCTCGAGCTCGCCGACATGATCGTCGTCAACAAGGCCGACGCCGACAACGAGATCCGCGCCAAGCAGGCCGCGATCCACTACCGCAACGCGTTGCACATCCTGCAGCCGCGCAGCCCCAACTGGACGCCGCCGGTGCTGCTGTGCAGCGCGCTCCACGCGGTCGGTCTGGCCGAGGTCTGGCAAGCGCTCGGTTGCTACCGCCGTTCGCTCACCGCTTCCGGCGAGTTCGATGCGAAGCGGCACGGGCAACGCTGGAAGGCTCTGTGGAGCACGTTGCAGGACCGCTTGATGAGCGACTTGAAGGCACACCCCGCGGTCGTCGCCGAACTGCCGCGGGTCCGTGAACAGCTGCTGTCGGGCGAGCTGACCGTCACGCTGGCCACCGAGCGTCTCCTCGGGCTGTTCCGGGGCTGAGCCGGGGCCGAAGCGGGCGGGTCGCGCGTCGTTGCGGCCATCGATCCAGGCGGTGTTCGACGACGCGGCGAGCCTTTCCCATCGGGTGCGGCGTCGCCGACGCGGACCGCGCGCTCGATCGGTGATCGCCGTGCCGCGCGGCGGGGTCGCGGACCGCGCAACGGGCAGCCGCGCGCTCGGCCCAGCCTCGTTTCGGGCAGCAGCGTCGGGCACAATCCGCGGCACCCGACGGCCGCTGTTCGCAGCGGGTCCGTCGGTGATCGCACCGGTGCCCGCACAGGGCTGAGAACCGGGAATGCGGTAGGGCCGACGAGAGAAGGGGCCCGATTCCGCGGCTGTCCCTGCAACTGTGAGCGGACAGCGCGAGGCACCGGTCCTGTGCGGCAACGCAGCAGGGCAGCCACTGGGCGCGATGCCTGGGAAGGCCGTGCCGCGCGCGAGGACCCGCGAGCCAGGAGACCGACCGGTGCGATGTCGCTCTTGCTGGGGTCCAGGTGAGACCCGGGCACGGTCAACCGTCTGGGCGACGTTTCCGTCCGCGGCGCAGCGCCGCGTCGGCTCGCACGACGGTGGGGACGGCAAGCGTTCCCCAAGGCGGCGAACGATGCGCTGCGCGCCACCCGCCACCGACCGCCAGGAGCCGTGTCCATGTCTCGTTTTGTCGCCTCGATCGTTGCGCTGTTCGCCGCGACGGCCGCCACGTCGGCGTTTGCCCAGACCGCCATTTCCGTCGCCGCTGCGGCGTCGCTCGAACAGACCGTCGCCGTGTCCGCGTCGCGCAGCGGCGAGGCGCAGCCCGTGCGCCTGCTCGGCGTCTCGGTAACGACGATCGACCGCGAGGCGATCGAGCAGCGCCAGACGCGGATCGTCTCCGACGTGCTGCGCGATGCGCCCGGCGTCGCGGTCAGCCGTACCGGCGCGGTCGGCGGGCCGACGCAGCTGCGGCTGCGCGGCGCCGAAGGCAATCACGTGCTGGTGCTGATCGACGGCATCGAAGTGTCCGACCCGTTCCAGGGAGAGTACGACTTCGGCACGCTGATCGCCGATGAAGGCACGCGCATCGAGGTGCTGCGCGGTCAGCAGTCGTCGCTGTACGGCTCGGACGCGATCGGCGGCGTGATCCAGTACCTGACGCTTGGCGGCGCGCAACTGCCCGGCGTGCGTGCGCGCGTCGAAGGCGGCTCGTTCGGCACCGTCGCGGCAAGCGTGCGCGCCGCCGGACTGGCGGGGCCGCTCGACTACGCGCTGACCGCGTCGACGCTGCGGACCGACGGCACGCCGACGGCGCGCAACGGCACGCGCGACGTCGGCGCCGACAGCCGCGCGGTATCGGCCAAGTTGGCATGGTCACCGCTGCGGGTGCTGACCGTCAGCGCCGTCGGCCGCTACAGCTACACGGACGCCGACACCAACGACAGCGAGGACGACGCCACGAGCCCGCTGTTCGGCCACGCCGTCGACAGCCCCGGCGTGCACGCCGTCAATGAGGCGTTCCACGGGCTGCTGAAGGCCGAGCACCGGTCGCTCGACGGCCGCTGGAGCAACTCGATGTCGGTGCAGGCGGCCGATACCACGCGCAGGGGCTACGACGCCGCCGGCTTCGGCTACGGCAACAAGGGCCAGCGCACGAAGGCGTCGTTCGTCAGCAGCCTGCAGCACGGCGACGCCGCGCTGCGCCAGCGCGTGACGGTCGCCGTCGACGACGAGACCGAGAAGTTCCGCAACACGACGCCTTCGGCGTTCGTCTTTCAGGGTACGCAGTCGACCCGCAACCGCGGCGTCGTCGGCGAGTACACCCTCGTCGCGAACGACGCGTACGCGTTTGGCGCGTCGATGCGGCACGACGACAACGACCGCTTCGACGACGTCACGACGTACCGCGTACAGGTCAGCGCACGCCTCGCGTCGGCGACGCGGCTGCACGCCGCCTACGGCACCGGCGTCAAGAACCCCGGCTACTACGAGCTCTACGGCTATTCGGACGGGCGCTACATCGGCAATCCAAACCTGCGCCCCGAGAAGTCCACAGGCTGGGAGCTCGGCGTCACGCAGGCGTTCGCGAAGCGCCGCGCCGACGTCGGCGCGACGGTCTTCGACAACGAGCTCGAAGACGAGATCCACACCACCTACCCGGCACCCGACTTCGTCGCCACGCCGACCAATCGCAGCACCGTCTCGACGCAGAAAGGCGTCGAATTGACGGCGCAGGCGCGCTTGCATCCGCAATGGCGGGTCGACGCCGCTTACACCTACTTGAAGGCGCGCGAGAACGGCGTCGTCGAAGTCCGCCGGCCGAAGTCGATCGCCAGCGTCAACCTGTGGGGGGCCAGCGCCGACGGCCGGCTGTCGGGCACGCTGACCGTGCGCTACAACGGCCACCAGGCCGACGTCGCCTATACGGACCCGAGCTACGTGCCGGTGCGCGTCGAACTCGACGCCTACACGCTCGTCAACGTGGCTGCCGAGTACCGGCTGACGAACGGCGTGACGCTGTACGGCCGCATCGAGAACCTGCTTGGCGCCGATTACGAAGAAGTGTTCAGCTTCGCGGCGCCGGGGCGCGCGGCCTACGTCGGCGTGCGTGCCACGTTCTGAGCGGACGGCCGCGGCGGCGCCTCGGCGGCGATACAAGACCTGACGCTCGGCGCGGCCGGCGTTCGACGAGATCGTCGAGCTTGCGCTCGAGACGCTCTTAGGCCTCGACCGCATGCGCGGTGCACGCAGCTCGGCCCGGGGCAGCATACGTGGCCGCCGGCGTCGGCCGCGTGTGTCGCCACGGCGTGGCCGATCGACAACGCCGGTGAACGCGCCGACCCGCCGCCGGCGCGCGATCCTTGACGCGGCCGCCACGCGCGCGCACAGTCCGCTCCCTTCGCAACCCGCACCCGAGGAGGCCGCCATGCAGACCACGCTCCGCATCCGTTCGTCGGCCCGCGTCGTCACCGGGTTGCCGCCGCTCGCACGCTAGCGCTTTCCGGCGCTTCGGCGCTTCGGTGCCGACACGTCGGCAGGCTTCGCGCTCGCGACCGATCACTCCACCGCGCTTTGCGCGGCCTCGGCGTCTCCGCTCGCCGACGCTGGTTCGCTCCGCCGCCCGCGGGCCTCGCATGTCCATCCGCAGCCGCAACGCGCGGCCGCGCCGACTGCCGCCCGCCTGCGCACGCGCGCTCGGCACGCCTCTCCGTTGTCCACCCGTTTTACGACGCGCGACGTTCGCCGCCGTGCGCTCCCAACCATGGAAATCACCGTGCAACCGATCCCATCTCCGCCTGTCGCCGGCGATGCCGGGCCGCAGGCCATCGGACTGACGCCTGAATTGCAACGCCGTGTCGATGCCGCCTACGTCGCGGCGGTCGCCGAAGCCGTGGCCACTGGCCGTATCGCTCCCGACGCGCGGCCGGCGCGCGTCGTCGAAATCCACCGCGAGTCGGTGGTTGTCGACGACGGCGGCGGCGAGCGCAGCTTGCGGGTGCTGCCGTCGCTGCGCCACTTGCTCGCCGACACCGTCGACGCGTTGGCCGTCGGCGACTGGGTGCTGACCGTTGCCGACGCCACCGGCGCAGCATGGGTCCACACCCGCATCGAGCCGGTGGCGCAGCTCGCGCGCTACCGGCGCAACGGCGGCGACCGCGTGCAGCGGCTCGTGCTCGTCGCCAACGTCGACACCGCGCTGCTCGTCATGGGGCTCGACCTCGACTTCAACGTGCGCCGGCTCGAGCGCTACCTTGCGCTCACGCGCGGTGCCGCGGTCCAAGCGGTCGTCGTGCTGACGAAGAAGGACCTGTGCGCCGACACGTCGGCGCGCTTGGAGAGTGCGCGCGCAGTCGCCGGCGACGGCGTTGCGGTGGTCGCGGTCGACGCCACCGGCGACGAGCCACGGCGCGTGCTGCAGCCGTGGCTCGGCGCCGGCAGAGATTCGCCCCGTTTCGATGTCGTGTTCAGC
>CBDUBX010000017.1:0-22542 GCA_965365495.1 uncultured Burkholderiales bacterium | reverse complement strand
GGAAGGCGATCTCGAGGTCGAACAGGATGAACAGGATCGCGACGAGGTAGTAGCGAACGTCGAACTTCATACGCGCGTCCTCGAAGGCCTCGAAGCCGCACTCGTAGGGGCTGTTCTTCGCCGCGTCGGGACGGTTCGGGCCGAACACGAAGCCGAGGACCTGCGGCGCGAGACCGACCGCCACCCCGACGAGGATGAACAGGAGCACCGGCAGATAGGGTTGCAGTTCCATCGCGGCGGCGAAGGGCTCGGATCGCGGTTCGTCGGCTCAAGAAAAAGCGCGCCGTCGGGGCCGCCGGGTCAGCGGCGGCTCGGGCGCGCCCGGGTCGTCGTTGGTTCGTGCGGATGGTGCCGACGGCGAGACTCGAACTCGCACAGCTTTCGCCACTACCCCCTCAAGATAGCGTGTCTACCAGTTTCACCACGTCGGCACGAAACAGCCCGAAATTCTAGCCCAGCAGCGACCCGTCGCCGCGCTGCGCGCCACCACGCGGCGGAGGCTCGAACGTCAGCGCGAAGCTGGCGCCGCAGGGGTCGGAATCGGCGCCGGGATCGACGACGGCCGCACCGATTCCGGCGCCGGCACGGCGGGCGCCGGCGCGGGCACGGCGCCGGGGAGCGCGCCGGGCGCGGCGCCGGGGATCGCACCGGGAACGGCGTCGGCCGGCGGCGCGCTCGCCGGCGTGGCCGCGCGGTCGAGGACGCTGCCCGCGTCGCGCGCGCCGCGCATGCTGGTGTCGCTGCCGATGAACGCCAACGCCAGCGTGGCGATGAAGAACACCGTCGCGCATACCGCGGTGGCGCGCGACAGGAAGTTGGCGCTGCCGGTGGCGCCGAACAGGCTGCCCGACGCGCCGCTGCCGAACGACGCCCCCATGTCGGCGCCCTTGCCGTGCTGGATCAGCACGAGGCCGATCATCGTCAGCGCCGCGAGTAGCTGCACGACGAGCATCAAGGTCATCCAGATTTGCATGATCGAAGGAGAAGGTTCGGATGGAATGCGCGCTCAGACGGCGCGGCAGATGGCGATGAAGTCGGCGGCCTTCAACGACGCGCCGCCGATCAGGCCGCCGTCGATGTCGGGCTGGGCGAAGAGCTGCGCGGCGTTGTCGGCCTTGACGCTGCCGCCGTAGAGGATGCGCATCGCGTCGCCGCGGCCGGTGGCCGCGTGCAGCTGCGCGCGCAGCACCGCGTGCACCGCCTGCGCCTGCTCGGGCGTCGCGGTGCGGCCGGTGCCGATCGCCCACACCGGCTCATAGGCGACGACCATCTCGGCGGCGCAGTGCGCGAGCTGGTGGATCACCGCCGACAGCTGGCGCTTGACGACCGCCTCGGTGCGGCCGGCGTCGCGCTCGTCGAGCGTCTCGCCGACGCAGACGATCGGCGTCACGCCGCTGGCGAGTGCGGCCTGCGCCTTCTGCGCGACGAGCGCGTCGCTCTCGCCGTGGTATGCGCGCCGCTCGGAGTGGCCGACGATCGCGTAGCGGCAGCCGCATTCGCAGAGCATCGCCGCCGACACCTCGCCGGTGTAGGCGCCGCCGTGCGGCTGCGCCGACACGTCCTGCGCGCCCCAGCGAATGTCGCTGCCGGCGAGCATCGCCGCAGTCTCGGTCATGAAGACGAACGGCACGCAGACCGCGACGTCGACACCGTACGGCCGCGCGCCGATCAGCGCGGCCAGCAGCTCGGCGTTCGCCGGACGGCTGCCGTGCATCTTCCAGTTGCCCACCACCAGCTTGCGTCGCATGTCGCCTCCGTTGTCGCCGTGCGCTCTTCGGGCCGCTACCAGCTGAGCACGAGCTTGCCGACGTGGCCGCCCGATTCCATCAGCGCGTGCGCGTCGGCGGCGCGCGCGGCGGGAAACACCTGGTGCACGACCGGTCGGACGCGGCCCGACTCGAGCAGCGGCCAGACGCGCTCGCGTAGCGCGCGGGCGAGCCGCGACTTTTCGGGCAACGACCGCATCCGCAGCGTCGACCCGGTGATCGTCAGCCGGCGGCGCAACAGCAGCCCGGCGTCGATCGTGCTCGTCATGCCACCCTGCACCGCGATCACCGCGATGCGCCCGTCGTCGGCCATCACCGACACCTCGCGGCCGAGGACGTCGCCGGCAACCATGTCGAGCGCGACGTCGACGCCGCGGCCGCCGGTGACGCGGCGAACTTCGGCGACGAAGTCCTGCGTTCGGTAGTCGATCGCGTCGTCGGCACCGAGCGCGACGCACGCCGCGCACTTCTCGGCGCTGCCGGCGGTGACGACAACGCGCGCGCCGAACGCCTTGGCGAGCTGGATCGCCGCAACGCCGATGCCGCTCGAGCCGCCCTGCACGAGCAGCGTCTCGCCGACGGCGAGTCGCGCGATGTCGAACACGTTCTGCCAGACGGTGAAGAACGTTTCGGGCAGGCTTGCTGCCTCGACCATCGTCAGCCCGCGCGGCAGCGGCAGGCACAGCCCAGCCGGCGCGACCGCGTATTCGGCATAGCCGCCGCCGGCCAGCAGCGCGCAGACCGCGTCGCCGACCGCAAGGCCGGCGGCTTCGAGCGACGCCGCGTCGCCGCCGGCGACGGTGCCGGCGACTTCGAGCCCCGGCAGGTCCGACGCACCGGGCGGCGGCGGGTACAGCCCCTTGCGCTGCAGCACGTCGGGCCGGTTGACGCCCGATGCCTGCACCGCGATCAGCACGTCGCCGCTGCCGGCGACGGGCCGCGGCCGTTCGCACGGACGCAGCGCGTCGGGGCCGCCGGGCGCGGCGATCTCGACGGCGCGCATCGTCGCGCGCGCCACCGCAGGCGCGTCGAGCAAGCGGCTTACTCCGGCCGCGGCGGCGTGTCGTCGCCGGACGCGGCGTCGACCGCCGTCACGTCGGCGTCGGCCGGCGCGACGTCGCGCCGCGGACGGTCGTCGCCGCGGTCGCTGCGCTCACCGCGGTCGCCGCGTTCGCTGCGCTCGCCGCGGTCGCGTCGCGGACGGTCGTCGCGGTCGCGCCGCGGACCGCGGTCGCCGCGCGGCTCGTAGCGCTCCTCCGGCATGCCCTCGGGGCGGTCGAGCAGCGCTTTCATGCTCAGCTTGATGCGGCCTTTATCGTCGGTCTCGAGCACCTTCACCTGCACGACCTGGCCTTCCTTCAGCAGGTCGGTGACGTTTTCGACGCGGTGGTGCGCAATCTGGCTGATGTGCAGCAGCCCGTCCTTGCCGGGCAGGATGTTCACGAGCGCCCCGAAGTCGAGGATCTTCGTGATCGGACCTTCGTAGGTCTTGCCGATCTCGGCCTCGGCGGTGATCTCGGTGATGCGCCGCTTGGCGTGCTCGGCCTTGTCGGCGTCGACGCTGGCGATCGTGATCGTGCCGTCGTCGGAGATGTCGATCGTGCAGCCGGTCTCGTCGGTCAGCGCGCGGATCGTCGCGCCGCCCTTGCCGATGACGTCGCGGATCTTCTCCGGGTTGATCTTCATCGTGTACAGCCGCGGCGCGAACGGGCTGACCTCGGACTTGGCCTCGCCGACCGACTCGACCATCTTGGCCAAGATGTGCAGCCGCGCTTCCTTGGCCTGCGCCAGCGCGACCTGCATGATCTCCTTCGTGATCCCCTGGATCTTGATGTCCATCTGCAGCGCGGTGACGCCGGTCGTGCTGCCGGCGACCTTGAAGTCCATGTCGCCGAGGTGATCCTCGTCGCCGAGGATGTCGGTCAGCACCGCGAAGCGGTTGCCTTCCTTGATCAGCCCCATCGCGACGCCGGCGACGTGCGCCTTCAGCGGCACCCCGGCGTCGAGCAGCGACAGGCAACCGCCGCAGACGCTGGCCATCGACGAGCTGCCGTTGCTCTCGGTGATCTCGGAGACGACGCGCAGCGTGTACGGGAAATCGTCCTTCGCCGGCAGCACCGCGAGCAGCGCGCGCTTGGCGAGCCGGCCGTGGCCGATCTCGCGCCGCTTCGGGCTGCCGACGCGGCCGGTCTCGCCGGTCGCGAACGGCGGCATGTTGTAGTGCAGCAGGAAGCGGTCCTCGAAGTCGCCGGCGAGCGCGTCGATGCGCTGGGCGTCGCGCTCGGTGCCGAGCGTCGCGGCGACCAGCGCCTGCGTCTCGCCGCGAGTGAACAGCGCCGAGCCGTGGGTGCGCGGCAGCACGCTGGTGCGGATTTCGATCGGCCGCACCGTGCGCGTGTCGCGGCCGTCGATGCGCGGCTCGCCGGCGAGGATCTGGCCGCGGACGATGCGCGCCTCGATGTCGAACAGCAGCGACTCGACCTCGACCTTGTCGAATTCGACGCCGTCTTCCTTCAGCCGCGCGAGCACCTGCGTCGCGACGTCGCGGCACGCCTGTGTGCGCGACTGCTTGCTGCGGATGCGGTAAGCGTCGCGCAGCGACGCTTCGGCGAGCTCGGTGACGCGGGCGATGAACGGCTCGTTCTTCGCCGGCGCGGTCCAGTTCCATTCGGGCTTGCCGGCCTCGCGGACGAGTTCGTTGATCGCGGCGATCGCGACCTTGCCCTGGTCGTGGCCGAAGACCACCGCGCCGAGCATCACCTCTTCGGTAAGTTGCTGCGCCTCGGACTCGACCATGAGCACCGCGGCCTCGGTGCCGGCGACGATCAGGTCGAGACGGCTGTCGGCGAGCTGCGTCTTGCCCGGGTTCAGCACGTATTCGCCGTTGACATAGCCGACGCGGGCGGCGCCGATCGGGCCGTTGAACGGGATGCCGGAAATCGCCAGCGCGGCGCTGGTGCCGATCATCGCCGCGATGTCGGCCTGCACCTCGGGGTTCAGGCTCAGCACGTGGACGACGACCTGGACCTCGTTGTAGAAGCCTTCGGGAAACAGCGGCCGGATCGGGCGGTCGATCAGCCGGCTGGTCAGCGTTTCGAGCTCGCTCGGCCGGCCTTCGCGCTTGAAGAAGCTGCCCGGGATCTTGCCGGCGGCGTAGGTCTTTTCGATGTAGTCGACGGTCAGCGGGAAGAAGTCCTGCCCCGGCTTCGGGTCGTTCTTGGCGACGACGGTGGCGAGCACGACGGTGTCGTCCATCCGCACCAGCACCGCGCCGGTCGACTGGCGCGCGATCTCGCCGGTTTCCAGCGTGACGCTGTGCGGGCCCCACTGGAAGGTCTTGGTGACTTTGTTGAACAGGCTCATGGGCACTCCTCGGGTGGTGGGCGCGTCATGCCATTCCAGAGAGGCCCGCGCGCGGTCGACAGCGACCGGCCCGACGTCCGTGGAATGACACAGCGTGTGCGCCTCGGTGGTGGAAGCGGCCGACGGCACCTCTAGGCCGTCGGGTCGCGTTTACTTGCGCAGGCCGAGCTTGGCGATCAGCGCGGTGTAGCGCTCGGCGTCCTTGGCCTTGAGGTAGGCCAGCAGACGCTTGCGCTGGTTGACGAGCTTGAGCAGCCCGCGGCGACCGTGGTGGTCCTTCAGGTGCTGCTTGAAGTGCGGGGTCAGGTCGTTGATGCGCTGCGTCAGCAGCGCGACCTGGACCTCCGGGCTGCCGGTGTCGGCGGCGCCTCGGGCGTGGTTCTTGACGATCTCGGCGGTGGTGGCGGCGGCCAGCGGCATCGGATTTCCTGTGGTGGGACCGGAGCCGCGCCGAGCGCCCTCCGCGCCGGGCGGCGCGGACAGCCTTCGCGGTTTCCGGTCGGGCTCGTGCCCGTTCGACTTGCGGAACGCCAGTGAAACCGACCGGCGCCGTGCTGCGCTCCGAACGCACGTCGGCGTCGAGGCGAACCGCGGATTATAGGCGCAGCGCGTGGTCCAGCCGCTCGAGCCCGACGTCAAGCCGCGCCGGGTCGCGCGACGCGTAGCACCAGCGCAGGAAGCCCTCGCCTTCCGGCCCGAACGCCGCGCCCGGCGCGAGTCCCAGGCCGTGGTCGGCGACGAGCCGCTTGGCCAGCGCCAGCGAGTCGGCCTCGCCGGCGACGCGGAAGAACGCATACAACCCGCCCGACGGGCTCGCGACGGCCACCCGCGGCAGCCGGGACAGACCGGCGACGAGCCCGTCGCGGCACGCGCGCAGGTGGCCGGCGATGCGCGGCACGATCGTGTCGGCGTGTTCGATTGCCGCGATGCCGCCGCGCTGCACGAACACCGGCGCGCAGCTGGTGTTGAACTCGACGAGCTTGCCGACCGCTTCGACCGCGGACCGCGGCAGCGTCAGCCAGCCGAGCCGCCAGCCGGTCATCGCGAAGCTCTTGCTGAAGCTGCCGACGACGACGAGCCGGTCGTCGGCGTCGCCAATGTCGAGGAACGACGGCGCTGCAGCGCCGCCGCCGAACCAGATCCGCTCGTAGACCTCGTCGGCGACGATCCACGTGCCGGTCGCGCGGCAACGGTCGAGCAGCGCCTGCTGTTCGGCGCGTGACATCGTCCAGCCGGTCGGGTTGGCCGGCGAGTTGACGACCACGACGCGCGTCGCCGGCGTCACCGCGGCGACGAGCGCATCGATGTCGAGCCGCCACGCGCCGTCGGCACCGGCAAAGAGCCCGAGGCGGGTGACGCGCGCGCCGAGGATCGCCGGCTGCGCGGTGAGGTTCGGCCACACCGGCGTCACCACAACAACGTCGTCACCGGCGCCGGCGAGCAGCTGCATCGCGAGCATCAGCGCGCTGACCCCCGACGACGTCACGGCGATGCGGCCGGCATCGATCGCCGCGTGCGGGTGCAGTCGCGCCGCGTAGCCGGCGATCGCGTCGCGCAGTTCGGGCAGTCCGAGGTTGTGCGAATAGAACGTCTCGCCGCGCGCCAGCGACGCCGCGGCCGCGGCGCGGATCGGCTCGGGCGTGACCTCGTCGCCTTCGCCGAACCAGAACGCGAGCACGTCGTCGCGGCCGATTCCGGCGTTGGCGACCTCGCGGATCTTCGAGGCCGGCAGCGAGGCGATCTCGGCGCGCATCGTCGGCCGCCGCGGTCAGCCGGCCGCGGGCGCCATGCGGCAGCCGACCGCGGCGCGCTCGACATCGCCCGCGGCGTAGCGGCGCAGCGTGCGGAAGCCGTAGCCCGAGCCCTCGACGTCATGCGCGACGCCGGGCGTGCCGGCACGCGCCATTACGCTGACGACCAGCGGCTGCTGCAACTGGTGGTCGGCGGCGCGCATCCAGGCGTCGTGGTCGACGCCGACCCTGGCCGGGTCGTAACGCGCGCCGGCCAGCGCCGCGGCGACGGCGCCGGCTTCGGCGCTGTCGGCGCGCGTGATCGCCGCGGCCAGCATCTCGACGAGGATCTGCATCCGCAGGTGCAGGTAGTCGTCGCGCGGGTCGGGGAAGCGCCGGCGAAACGCCGCGTACAGCGCGTCGGAACCGGCGCCGCCGACGTTCGGATGCCATTCGGCGACGGCGAGCACGCGGTCGATGCCGGCGTCGCCGATCGCCGCCGGCGCGCCGAGCGCGTTGCCGTAGAAGGTGTACAGCCGCGCCGTCGAACCGATGTCGCGCAGCGCCCGCACCAGCAGCGTCAGGTCGTTGCCCCAGTTGCCGGTGAGCACCGCCTGCGCGCCGCTGGCCTGGATCTTGGCCGCGTACGGCAGGAAATCCTTGACCCGCCCCATCGGGTGCAGCTCGTCGCCGACGATCGCGATGTCGGGCCGGCGCTCGGCGAGCAGCGCGCGCGCGCTGCGCGCGACGTGCTGGCCGAAGCTGTAGTCCTGGCCGATCAAGTAGACGCGCTCGACCGCGCGGTCGTCGCGCAGCACGTCGACGAGCGCGGCCAGCCGCATGTCGGCGTGGGCGTCGAAGCGAAAGTGCCAGCGGCTGCAACGCTCGTTGGTCAGCGCGGGGTCGACCGCGGAGTAGTTCAGCAGCAGCGCGCGCCGCTGCGGCTCGCGCGCGTTGTGCTTGTCGAGCGCGTCGACGATCGCCGCGGCGGCGGCCGAGCTGTTGCCTTGCGCGACGAAGGTCACGCCGGCGTCGATCGCCGCGCGCAGCAGCGCCACCGCGTCTTCGGCGTTGCCCTTGCTGTCGTGACGCACCAGCGCCAGCGGCCTCTGCACGCCACCGACGCGGACACCGCCGCGCGCGTTGACGCGTTCGATCGCGAACAACAGGTTGCGGAACACCGCCTCGCCGGCGTTGGCGAACGGCCCGGAAAATCCTTCGACGACGGCGATCCGTACCGGCGGCGGCGTCAGGGCCACGGACGGTGCGACCGCAGCGGCCAGCGGCAGCGTCAGGAAACGGCGGCGCGATGCGTTCGGCATGACTCGATGACCAGGGTTCGCAGCAGCGCGCAACGCAAGGGACCGGCTGCCCGGAGCGACGCGATTCTAGGAAGAACGGGGTTCGTTTCGTCGCGTCCGGGGCGTCCCGCTCGTGGGGACGTCGCCGACGCGCGGTTGCCGCGAGCAGCGCATCCGAAGCGTTGGCGGAGCACGCTGGAGCGTGGGCTCGCGGGTGGAAATCGCAGGAATGCCGTTCGCCGGCGTTGATGCGCGAACGCCCGGCGGGGTCGCGCAACCAGATCACAACCCGATGGACTACGAGCAGATCGAGTCGCAGGTGCGCTCGGGGGTCGAGTGGCTGCGGCTCTTCGTCGAAACGCTCGGAGCGGTGGTGATCGCGATCGGCATCGCGGTCGCGATCGGCGAGCTCGTCCGCCATGCGTGGTCGGCACGCGGCACGCCATTTACGTCGATCCGCCTGCGTTTTGCCCGCTACCTGATGCTCGCGCTGGAGCTGCAGCTGGCTGCCGACATCCTGTCGACGTCGATCGCGCCGACATGGGAGCGGATCGGCAAGCTCGGAGCGATCGCGGTGATCCGCACCGCGTTGAACTACTTCCTCAGCCGCGAGATGCGCGACGAGGTGGCCCTCGACCGCGAGGCCCCGCTCGCCGGCGACGATGCGCGCAATTCGCCGCGCTGACGGCGCGACCCGGCCGCGTCTGCGAGACCTTCATCCGGACGACTTCGCGGGCCTTACACAATCGCGGCGTCGTCGAGCGCCCAGCGCGGCTGCACGTCGAACGCGCCGTCGCGCCGCAGGTCGGCGACGCCGGCATGGCAGCGCATCGCCGCGGCGGTGGCGATCATCGCGCCGTTGTCGGTGCACAGCGCGGGCGGCGGCACGTGCAGCGTCGCGCCGAGCGCGGCCGCGCCGGCCTGCAGTCCGTCGCGCAGGCGGCGGTTGGCGGCCACGCCGCCGGCGACGACGAGACGCTGCACGCCGCTGTTGCGCAGCGCCTGCAGCGACTTGGCGACGAGCACGTCGACGATCGCCGCCTGCGTTGCCGCCGCCAGGTCGGCCAGCGCCTGGTCGCAGGGCTGCGCGCCGAGCTTGCGGTGGCGCGTCGCGACCGCGGTCTTCAAGCCGGCGAACGAGAAGTCGAGGTCGCCGCTCCTCAGCAACGGGCGCGGCAGCGGGTGCGATGTCGGGTCGCCGAACTCGGCCAGCCGCGCCAGCGCCGCGCCGCCGGGGTAGCCGAGGCCGAGCAGCTTCGCGGTCTTGTCGAAGGCCTCGCCGGCGGCGTCGTCGATCGTCTCGCCGAGCAGCGCGTAGCGGCCGACGCCGTCGACGCGCATCAGCTGCGTGTGGCCGCCGGAGACGAGCAGCGCGATGAACGGAAACGTCAGCCGCGCGGTCGACGCTTCGGCCGCGTCCGGTGCCGCTGGCGCTGTGGACGGTGGCGCGCCGCGGGAGAGCGTCGACGTAGCCAGTGCCGAGGCCACGCCGCCCGTCGACGTCGGCGCATCGGTCACGAGGAACGGCGCCAGCAAATGCCCTTCGAGGTGGTGCACGCCCAACGTCGGCCGGTCGATCGCCGCAGCCAGCGCCGCAGCAAAGCCGGCACCGACGAGCAGCGCGCCGGCAAGCCCCGGCCCGCGCGTGTACGCGACGACGTCGACCGCGGCAAGCGCCACGCCGGCATCGGCCAGCGCGCGCCGCGCCAGCGGCACGACGCGGCGGATGTGGTCGCGCGACGCGAGCTCGGGGACGACACCGCCGTAATCGGCGTGCAGGTCGGCCTGCGTGTGCAACGCGTCGGCGAGCAGCCGGGGCACGCCGCCGGCAGCGATCGCGACCAGCGCAACGCCGGTCTCGTCGCACGACGACTCGAACGCGAGGACGTTCATCGCCGCGCGCCGTCGCGGCAGACTGGCACGGTGCTTGCGAGCTCTACGGAAGACACCTTCGTCCGGTGTCTGTCTGTCTCCTCAGCAGGGCCCCCGCGCCCTTTCGACCAGCCTCCCCGCCGCAAGACGGGGAGGCTTTTTTTCATCGTCGCGGTGCGCTGCGCACCCGAAACGGGAAGCCGGTTCAACGCTGCTCGCGCGCGTGATTGATCGAATACTTCGGGATCTCGATCGTCACGTCGGCGTTCGACAGGATCGCCTGGCAGCTCAGGCGCGACGTCGGCGTCAGCCCCCATGCGCGGTCGAGCAGGTCTTCCTCCGCTTCGTCCATCTCGCCGAGCGACTCGTAGCCTTGCTGAACGACAACGTGGCACGTCGTGCACGCGCAGCTCAGCTCGCAAGCGTGGTCGATCGGCACGCCGTTCTCGAGCAGCGCCTCGCACACCGACGTGCCGGCCGGGGCGTCGATCGTGCGCCCGTCGGGACAGAACTCGGCGTGCGGCAGCACGCGGATCGTCGGCACCGCGTCAGACCTCGTCGAGCCGCCGCCCGGCCAGCGCCTGGCGGATGCCGCGGTTCATCCGCGCCGCGGCGAACGCCTCGGTGCCGTCGGCCAGCGCTTTCAGCGCGGCGTCGATCGCCGCGGCGTCGCCTTCGGCGGCGGCGCGCTCGGTGGCGTCGGCAAGCGCGGCCACCGCCGCGCGCTCGCGGTCGTCGAGCAGCTCGCCGTCGGCGGCGAGCGCGGCGCGCGTCGCCAGCACCATGCGCTCGGCTTCGACGCGCGCCTCGCGCAGCGCGCGCGCGGCGATGTCGTCCTCGGCGTGCTCGAAGCCCTGGCGCAGCATTGCCGCGACCTCGTCGTCGGACAGGCCGTAGCTCGGCTTGACGACGACCGACGCTTCGACGCCCGACCCGAGCTCGCGCGCGGACACGTCGAGCAGCCCGTCGGCGTCGACCTGGAAGGTCACGCGGATCCGCGCCGCGCCGGCGGCCATCGGCGGAATGCCGCGCAGCTCGAACCGCGCCAGCGAGCGGCAGTCGGCGACGAGTTCGCGCTCGCCCTGGACGACATGGAACGCCATCGCCGTCTGACCGTCCTTGAAGGTCGTGAAGTCCTGCGCCTTGGACACCGGGATCGTGCTGTTGCGCTCGACGATGCGCTCGACCAGCCCGCCCATCGTCTCGACGCCGAGCGACAGCGCGATCACGTCGAGCAGCAGCAACTCGCCGCCCGGCGCGTTGCCGGCCAGCGCGTTGGCCTGGATCGCGGCGCCGATCGCGACCACCTGGTCGGGGTCGACGTCGGTGCGAACCAGCCCGTCGCGGTCGCCGAACAGCTCGGCCACCGCTCGCCGCACCAACGGCATCCGCGTCGCACCGCCGACGAGGACGACGCCGTGGACGTCGTCACGCGCCGCACCGGCGTCGCGCAGCACGCGGCGCACCGCGGCAAGCGTGCGGTCGACGAGCGGCCGCGCCAGCGCTTCGAGGTCGGCGCGGGTGACGTCGACGCGGCGCGGCCGACCGTCGATGTCGGCCCGCCACACCGCGTGCTCGGCACCGGTCAGCGCTTCCTTGGCGGCGCGCGCGGCGACCAGCGCGGCGCGCTTGTCCTTCGCGCTCGCGGCGCGCGCGCCGGCGGCGTTCAGCGCCCAATCGGCGAGCGCGGCGTCGACGTCGTCGCCGCCGAGCGCGGCGTCGCCGCCGGTCGCGACGACTTCGAACACGCCGCGCGTCAGCCGCAGCAGCGAGATGTCGAAAGTGCCGCCGCCAAGGTCGTAGACCGCGTACAGCCCTTCGCTGCCGTGGTCGAGGCCGTAGGCGACCGCCGCGGCGGTCGGCTCGCTGATCAGCCGCAACACGTTCAACCCGGCGAGCCGCGCCGCGTCCTTCGTCGCCTGGCGTTGTGCGTCGTCGAAGTACGCCGGCACCGTGACGACTGCGCCGAACAGCTCGGCGTCGAAGCTGTCTTCGGCGCGTTGGCGCAGCGCCGCGAGGATCTCGGCCGACACTTCGACCGGCGTCTTCTCGCCTTCGCGCGTCGCCAGCGCGACCATCCCGGGGCGGTCGACGAAGTGGTACGGCAGGCGTTCGCGGCCTTCGATGTCGGCGAGTGCGCGGCCCATGAAGCGCTTCACCGACGAGACCGTGTTCTCGGGATCGTCGGCCTGCGCATCGCGCGCGGTGTCGCCGATCGCGCGGCGGCCGCCGCCGATGTAGCGCACGACCGACGGCAGCAGCACGCGGCCTTCGGCGTCGGGCAGGCATTCGGCGACGCCGTGGCGCACCGCCGCGACCAGCGAATGCGTCGTGCCGAGATCGATGCCGACGGCGATGCGCCGGCGGTGCGGGTCGGGCGCCTGCCCGGGCTCTGAAATCTGCAGCAGCGCCATCGTCGTCGTGCGCCGCGTCAGCGCGCTTCGAATTCGTCGAGCCGCGCGTCGATCGCGCGCCGCAGCCGCGCGACGAACATCAGCGCGCGAACCTGCCGCGCCGCAGCGGCGGCGTCACGGTCGTCGTCGAGCAGCCGCGCCAGCGCGGCGCGCCGCTCGGCCTCGTCGCGCGCGACGTCGGCCTGCAGCGATCGCACGTCGCCGGGCGTCGTCGCCTCCGCGAGCGCCTCGTGCCATGCCATCTGGTGCGCGAGGAAGTCGGCCGGCATCGCGGTGTCGCGTTCGGCGTCGACGGCGACGCCGGCGAGCTCGCACAGGTAGGCCGCGCGCTGGATCGGGTCCTTCAGCCGCTGGTACGCGGCGTTGACGCGCACCGCCCACTGCATCGCCAGCCGCTGCGCGGCAGCGCCGTCGGCGGCGTAGCGGTCGGGGTGGATCTCGGCTTGCAGCGCGCGCCGGCGCGCGTCGAGTTCGTCGCCGTCGAGCCGCTGCGCGCGCGGCAGGCCGAACAGCGTGAAGTCGTCGTCGGCGAGGTTCACGGCGCGCCCGCCCCGCCGGCCGCGCCAGCGTGCACCGCCGCCCGCCGCGACGCGCTCACGCCAGCGCCTTCGACAGGAACACCGACAGGCCGTTGTCGGCGTAACCGGCGAAAGGCGCGCACGGCGCGTAGCCGCTGCGGCGGTACAGCGCCAGCGCCTCGGGCTGGTCGCGGCCGGTTTCGAGCATCGCCAGCGCAACGCCGTCTTCGCACAGCGCCGCTTCGAGCGCGGCGAGCAGCCGCGTGCCGACGCCGGTGCCGCGCGCCGCCGGAGCGACGTACATCCGTTTGACCTCGCCGTAGCGCCGGCCGCCGCTGGCCGGCTCGCCGTCGCGGACGACGCAGGCGGCGGTGCCGACCGGCGCGCCGGCAGCGTCGCGGGCGACGAAGAACGCGACGCCGCGTTCCTGCAACGCCGCGACGTCGAGCAGATGGTTGGCTTCGGGGGGATACAGCGACGCGAGGTAGCGATCGAGCGCACCGAGCAGCGCGCGCACCGCGGGCTGGTCGGGGTTCTCGCGGGCAACGGTCGGCGCAGCGCGCATCAGACGCGGAACGACTCGCCGCACCCGCAGCGGTCCTTCTCGCGCGGATTGTGGAACTTGAAGCCTTCGTTCAAGCCCTCGCGGACGAAATCCAGCTCGGTACCGTCGAGGTACGGCAGGCTTTTCGGATCGACCAGCACCTTCACACCGTGGCCCTCGAAGACGATGTCGTCGGCGGCCACCTGGTCGGCGTACTCGAGCTTGTAGGCCAGCCCCGAGCAGCCGGTGGTCTTGACGCCCAGGCGCACGCCGACGCCCTTGCCGCGGCGGTCGATGTAGCGCGCCACGTGGCGCGCCGCGGCTTCGGTAAGGGTGACCGCCATCGGGATTCGTGCAGCCTCGTCAAGCGCCTTCGGTCTGCGTCGCCGACGCGGTGGCAGTCGCCGTCGGGGTCGCGGCGTCGTGCTTCGACCGGTAGTCCTGCACCGCGGCCTTGATCGCGTCCTCGGCGAGGATCGAGCAATGGATCTTGACCGGCGGCAGCGCCAGCTCGTGCGCGATCTCGGTGTTGCGAATCTTGGCCGCGTCGTCAAGCGACTTGCCCTTGACCCATTCGGTGACCAGCGAGCTCGACGCGATTGCCGAGCCGCAGCCGTAGGTCTTGAAACGCGCGTCGGCGATCAGCCCGGTGGCCGGGTCGACCTTGATCTGCAGCTTCATCACGTCGCCGCACGCCGGCGCGCCGACCATGCCGGTGCCGACCGTGTCGTCGCCCTTGTCGAACGCGCCGACGTTGCGCGGGTTCTCGTAGTGGTCGACGACTTTTTCGCTGTAGGCCATTTTCGTGCTCCTTTCGTTCCTACCGCCTCGCCGTTCGCAAGCCGCGAGGCAGGCCCTCCGAACGCCACTGTCCGCAGAGACGGTCGCAGGTCAGTGGGCCGCCCACTGGATCGTGTTCAGGTCGACGCCGTCCTGGTACATCTCCCACAGCGGCGACAACTCGCGCAGCTTGGCGACGCGGTCCTGCAGCGTCGCCACCGTGTAATCGATCTCGGCCTCGGTCGTGAAACGGCCGATCGTCATCCGCAGGCTCGAGTGCGCGAGCTCGTCGCTGCGGCCCAGCGCACGCAGCACGTAGCTCGGCTCGAGGCTGGCGCTGGTGCAGGCCGACCCCGACGACAGCGCGATCCCCTTGACGCCCATGATCAGCGACTCGCCTTCGACGAAGTTGAAGCTGGCGTTGACGTTGTGCGGCACGCGGCGTTCGAGGTCGCCGTTGACGAACACCTGGTCGATCGTCGAGATGCCGTCGAGCAGCCGGCGCTGCAGCATGCGGATGCGCTCCGACTCGACGCCCATTTCGGCCCGCGCGATCGCGAACGCCTCGCCCATGCCGACGCACTGGTGCGTGGGGAGCGTGCCGCTGCGCATGCCGCGCTCGTGGCCGCCGCCGTGCATCTGCGCTTCGAGCCGCACGCGCGGCTTGCGTCGCACGTACAGCGCGCCGATGCCCTTCGGGCCGTAGGTCTTGTGCGACGCCAGGCTCATCAGGTCGACCGGCAGCGACGCGACGTCGATGACGACCTTGCCGGTGGCCTGCGCCGCGTCGCAGTGGAAGACGATGCCGCGTTCGCGGCAGATCGCGCCGATCGCCGCAATGTCCTGGATCACGCCGATCTCGTTGTTGACGAGCATCACCGACACGAGGATCGTGTCTTTGCGCAGCACGTCACGCAGGCGGTCGAGGTCGAGCAGGCCGTTTTCCTGGACGTCGAGGTAGGTCGCCTCGAAGCCCTGGCGTTCGAGCTCGCGCACCGTGTCGAGCACCGCCTTGTGCTCGGTTTTCACGGTGACGATGTGCTTGCCGCGGCTGGCGTAGAAGTGCGCCGCGCCCTTGATCGCGAGGTTGTCGCTCTCGGTCGCGCCGCTGGTCCAGACGATCTCGCGCGGGTCGGCGTGGATCAGCGCGGCCACTTGCTCGCGCGCCCGCTCGACGGCCTTTTCGGCCTCCCAGCCCCACGCATGGCTGCGCGACGCGGGGTTGCCGAAGTGTTCGCGCAGCCACGGCACCATCGCGTCGACGACGCGCGGGTCGCACGGCGTCGTCGCGCCGTAGTCGAGGTAGATCGGGAAGTGCGGGGTCATGTTCGGCGGACAACGGGGAAAGGCGTCACTTCGAAAGCGCGTTGGCGCCGAGCGCGAACACCGAGTTCGGCGCCGTGACCTTGATCGGCTTGACGACCGGCGTCGACGAGATCGCGCGCTTGACCGGCGCGTCCTCGACCGACACGCCTTTGGCCGTCTGCTCGTCGACGAGCTT
Source organism: uncultured Burkholderiales bacterium (assembly GCA_965365495.1). Lineage (GTDB taxonomy): Bacteria > Pseudomonadota > Gammaproteobacteria > Burkholderiales > Burkholderiaceae_C > Rubrivivax. The sequence continues at coordinate 6,753 of CBDUBX010000017.1, read as the reverse complement.
CTTCAGCGAGATCGAATCGAGGTACTCGATCATTTTCGCGTTCAGGCTGGCCCACAGGTCGTGCGTCATGCACTTGCCGGTGTCCTCGCCCATGCAGTCCTCGGCGCCGCCGCAGCCGGTGGCGTCGATCGGCTCGTCGACCGCGACGATGATGTCGGCGACGGTGATCTCGCCGGCCGACCGGCCGAGCGAGTAACCGCCACCGGGGCCGCGCGTGCTCTCGACGAGCTCGTGGCGGCGGAGCTTGCCGAACAGTTGCTCGAGGTACGACAGCGAGATCTGCTGCCGCTGGCTGATCGCCGCCAGCGCCACCGGCCCGCCGTTGGCGCGCAGCGCCAGATCGATCATCGCAGTGACGGCGAACCGCCCTTTCGTCGTGAGTCGCATCGTCGGTCTCCAGCCGGGGTGGACGCGGGCGCCGCGTCGGCTTCTTGCGTATCGCGTAGCGCCGTCGTGGCCGACGTGCCCGCGTTCCCGAGTAATACAGTCAACTATACCAGACGCGACGTTCTCCTCTGTGTCGGACGGCGCCGCTCGCGCTACGCGCCGAGCCGGCGCCGCAGTTCGGCGACGAAGCCGTCGCAGCCGCGCTCGACCAGATCGAGCACAGCGTCGAACCCGGCCGGCGTGCCGTAGTACGGGTCGGGGACGTCGAGTTCGCCGCCGGCGCCGGCGGCGAACGACAGCAGTAGCGCGCTGCGGTCGTCGACACCCGCCGGCACGCGCTGGCGCAGCCACGCGAGGTTGGCCGCGTCCATCGCCAGCAGCCAGTCGTGGCGCTCGAAGTCGGCCGATTCGACCGGCCGCGCACGCAGCCCGGAGATGTCGTAACCGCGCGCGGCGGCGTGGCGAATCGCGCGCGGGTCGGGCGGCTCGCCGGTGTGGTAGCCGTGGGTGCCGGCCGAGTCGACCGTCACGCGCCGGTCGAGCCCGGCCGCACGCAGCTTGTGGCGCAGCACGCCTTCGGCCGTTGGGCTGCGGCAGATGTTGCCCATGCAGACCATCAAGACGCTGACCTCGGAACGCTTTTTCTTGAACATCAAGCACTTAGCCAGTCGTCATCGAACTCTTTGGCGCGAAGCACGGGCGCTGCGCCGGTGAGACTCAACAGGTCGGCGGCGCGATGGGGACGCGCGGGGGCGCGATGCCGCTGCTGGCCCGCTCACGGCCGCGGCCGACCGCCCCGCGCCGGCACCAGCGGCACGACGTCGGCGACGCTCGCACCGAAGGCTTGCTCGCGCAGCAGCGCCAGCTGGTCGCGCAGCCGCGCCGCCTGCTCGAACTCGAGGTTGCGCGCGTGTTCGACCATCTGCCGCTCGAGCTGCTTGATGCGCTTGCCCAGGTCCTTCTCCGACAGCTTCTCGACTTCGGCCGCGGCCTTGGCCGTGCGCGCGTCGTCCTTCGCCGTACGGTCGGAGACGACACCGTCGATCAGGTCGCGGATCCGCTTGCTGACGGTGCGCGGCGTGATTCCCTGCGCGGCGTTGTACGCGATCTGCCGCGCGCGACGGCGATCGGTCTCGTCGAGCGCGGCGCGCATCGAATCGGTGACCTTGTCGGCGTAGAGGATCGCGCGACCTTCGACGTTGCGCGCCGCGCGGCCGATCGTCTGGATCAAACTGCGCTCGGCGCGCAAGAAGCCTTCCTTGTCGGCGTCGAGGATCGCAACCAGTCCCACCTCGGGCAGGTCGAGCCCTTCGCGCAGCAGGTTGATGCCGACCAGCACGTCGAAGCTGCCGAGCCGCAGGTCGCGCAGGATCTCGACGCGCTCGACGGTGTCGATGTCGCTGTGCAGGTAGCGCACCTTGACGCCGTTGTCCGACAGGTACTCGGTCAGCTGTTCGGCCATGCGCTTGGTCAGCGTCGTGATCAGCACCCGCGTGCCGCGGCCGACGGCGATGCGGATTTCCTGCAGCACGTCGTCGACCTGTGTGGCCGCCGGGCGCACCTCGACGTCGGGATCGACGAGGCCGGTCGGCCGCACGAGCTGCTCGACGACCTGGCCGGCGTGCTCGCGCTCGTAGGCCGCCGGCGTCGCCGAGACGAACACCGCCTGGCGCATCTTGCGCTCGAACTCCTCGAACTTCAGCGGCCGGTTGTCGAGCGCCGACGGCAGCCGGAAGCCGTACTCGACGAGCGTCGTCTTGCGCGCCCGGTCGCCGTTGAACATGCCGCCGAACTGGCCGATCAGCACGTGGCTTTCGTCGAGGAACATCAACGCGTCGTTCGGCAGGTAGTCGACCAGCGTCGGCGGTGGTTCGCCCGGCGCCGACCCCGACAAATGGCGGGTGTAGTTCTCGATGCCTTTGCAGTGGCCGACCTCCTGCAGCATCTCGAGGTCGAAGCGCGTGCGCTGCTCGAGCCGCTGCGCCTCGACGAGCTTGCCGGCGGCGACGAATTCGGCGAGCCGATCGCGCAGCTCGTCCTTGATCGTCGTGATCGCGTCGACGACGCGTTCGCGCGGCGTGACGTAGTGACTGCTCGGGTAGACCGTGAAGCGCGGGATCTTCTGGCGCACGCGGCCGGTCAGCGGGTCGAGCAGCTGCAGCGTCTCGACGTCGTCGTCGAACAGTTCGATCCGCAGCGCGAGCTCGCTGTGCTCGGCCGGAAAGACGTCGATCGTCTCGCCGCGCACGCGGAACGTGCCGCGCGCGAAGTCGACCTCGTTGCGCTGGTACTGCATGCGGATCAGCTGCGCGATCACGTCGCGCTGGCTCATCTTGTCGCCGACGCGCAGCGTCATCACCATCTTGTGGTAATCGGACGGGTTGCCGATGCCGTAGATCGCGCTGACCGACGCGACGATGACGACGTCGCGCCGCTCGAGCAGGCTCTTCGTCGCCGACAGCCGCATCTGCTCGATGTGCTCGTTGATCGCGCTGTCCTTCTCGATGAACAGGTCGCGCTGCGGCACGTAGGCCTCGGGCTGGTAGTAGTCGTAGTAGCTGACGAAGTACTCGACGGCGTTCTTCGGAAAGAACTCGCGGAATTCGCTGTACAGCTGCGCGGCGAGCGTCTTGTTCGGCGCGAAGACGATCGCCGGCCGGCCGAGGCGGGCGATCACGTTGGCCATCGTGTACGTCTTGCCCGACCCGGTGACGCCGAGCAGCGTCTGATACGCGAGGCCGTCTTCGACGCCTTCGACGAGCTGGGCGATCGCCGTCGGCTGGTCGCCGGCCGGCGCGTACGGCTGGAACAGCTGGAACGGCGAGCCGTCGAACGTGGCGAACGCGCCGACGGGCGGGTCGGCGGCGTCGGGCGCGGCAGCGAGCGCGGGCATACGGGATTTCCCCAAGGCTGGCGAATAGAATCGACGCCGCCGTCGGGCGGGGCGCGACGCGCGTCGAACCGCGCAGCGTAGCGCACCGGCGCTGCCCGACGCTCCCCCCCGGCGCGCCCGGTCGCCGTCTTCACCGCCCCGCCACCAGCCGCAGGAGTTCCCATGCCCGATTCGTGCTTCGCTTCCGTCGAACTCGCGCCCCGGGACCCGATCCTCGGGCTGACCGAGCAGTTCGTCGCCGACCCGAACCCGGCCAAGGTCAACCTCGGCGTCGGCGTCTATCTCGACGACGACGGCAAGCTGCCGCTGCTGCGCTGCGTCGCCGCGGCCGAAGAAAAGCTGCTCGGCGCCGCCAAGCCGAAGGCCTACCTGCCGATCGACGGCCTCGCCGCTTACGACCAGGCGGTCCAGGCGCTGGTCTTCGGCGCCGGCAGCGAAGCGGTGACGGCGCGCCGCATCGCCACCGTGCAGACGCTCGGCGGCACCGGTGCGCTGAAGGTCGGCGCCGACTTCCTCAAGCGCACCGGCGCGCCGGCGAAGGTGCTGATCAGCGATCCGAGCTGGGAGAACCACCGCGCGCTGCTGACGCAGGCCGGGTTCGACGTCGACACCTACCCGTACTACGACGCGGCGGCGCGCGGCATCCGCTTCGACGCGATGCTCGCCGCGTTGCGCGCCGCGCCGCGCGGCACCGTCGTCGTGCTGCACGCGTGCTGCCACAACCCGACCGGCTACGACCTCGACGACGGCCAATGGGAGCAGGTCGCCGCCGTGTGCCGCGACGCCGGACTCGTGCCGTTCGTCGACATGGCCTACCAGGGGTTCAGCCGCGGCATCGACGACGACGCGCACGCGGTCCGCTGCCTGATCGGCGCCGGCGTCGCGTTCCTCGTCGCGACATCTTTCTCGAAGAGCTTTTCGCTTTACGGCGAGCGCATCGGCGCATTGAGCGTCGTCTGCGACGACGCCGAGCAGTGCGCGCGCGTGATGTCGCAGCTGAAAGTCGTGATCCGCGCCAACTACTCGAACCCGCCGACGTTCGGCGCGCAGCTCGTCACCACGGTGCTGACGACGCCGGCGCTGCGCGCGCAATGGGAAGACGAGCTCGGCGGCATGCGCGGTCGCATCCGCGAGATGCGCCGCGCGCTCGTCGACAAGCTGCGCGCCGCCGGCGTTGCCGGCGACCTCGACCACATCACGCGCCAGACCGGGATGTTCAGCTACACCGGGCTGTCGAAGGAGCAGATGCAGCGTCTGCGCCAGGAGTTCGGCGTCTACGGCGTCGACTCGGGCCGGATCTGCGTTGCCGCGCTGAACCGGGGCAACGTCGACACCGTCGCGCAGGCGATCGCACGCGTCGCGTGACGGATTGCGCGTCGTCGGCAGGGTGACCCGCCGTGACGGGCCTGGCCTTTGCCAAGCTTGCGCCGGATCAACGCGCCGTGAAGGCGCGCGCCAAATTGCTGCAGTGCAGCATGGTTTCGGCTACAGTGCCGCATCGTGCGCCGGCAGGGTCGGCGCGACCGGCGGACGCGCCGTCGACGAGCACAACGCCAGCGAGACACTCCGATGCTCTATCAGTTCTACGAGACGCAGCGCGCGCTGATGTCGCCGTTCGCCGAGTTCGCGAGCGCGTCGGCCAAGCTCTATTCGCACCCGCTGTCGCCGTTTGCGCACACGCCGCTGTCCGAACGGATGTCGGCCGGCTTCGACCTGCTGCACCGGCTGGCGAAGGAGTACGAGAAGCCGCCATTCGCGATCACCACCGCGACCGTCGGCGACATCGAGGTCGCGGTCCAGGAACAGGTCGCGTTGACCAAGCCGTTCTGCCGCCTGCTGCGCTTCAAGCGCTTCACCGACAACCCGCGCGCGCTCGACCAGATGAAGTCGCAGCCGACGGTGCTCGTCGTCGCGCCGCTGTCGGGGCACCACGCGACGCTGCTGCGCGACACCGTGAAGAGCCTGCTGCACGACCACAAGGTCTTCATTACCGACTGGACCGACGCGCGGATGGTTCCGGTCGAAGCCGGACCGTTCCACCTCGACGACTACGTCGGCTACGTGCAGGAATTCATCCGCCACATCGGCAACGACGTCCACGTGATCTCGGTGTGCCAGCCGACGGTGCCGGTGCTGGCGGCGGTGTCGCTGATGGCCAGCCGCGGCGAGGCGACGCCGCAAACGATGACGATGATGGGCGGGCCGATCGACGCGCGGCTCAGTCCGACGTCGGTGAACAACCTCGCAACGCAGAAGAGCCACAGCTGGTTCGAGAACAACGTGATCTTCCGCGTGCCGCCGAACTTCCCCGGCGCCGGCCGGCGCGTCTACCCCGGGTTCATGCAGTACACCGGCTTCGTCGCGATGAACCCGGACCGCCACGTCACGAGCCACTACGACTACTTCCGCGACCTCGTCCGCGGCGACGACGAAAGCGTCGAGTCGCACCGCCGCTTCTACGACGAGTACAACGCCGTCCTCGACATGCCGGCCGAGTACTACCTCGACACGATCAAGACGGTGTTCCAGGACTTCGCGCTGGTCAACGGCACGTGGGTCGTCGAAGGCGAAGCGGTGAAGCCGAGCGACATCGAGACGACCGCGCTGCTGACGATCGAAGGCGAGCTCGACGACATCTCGGGCGCCGGCCAGACCAAGGCCGCGCACGCACTGTGCGTCGGCATCCCGAAGGAGCGCCAGTTCCACTTCGACGTCGCCGGCGCGGGGCACTACGGCATTTTCTCGGGTCGCCGCTGGCGCGAGATGGTCTACCCCGAGGTGCGCGACTTCATCGCCCGCCACGACCGGACGGCCAGCCAATCTGCTTCGCCGCGCCGCCGGGCGAAGGCGCGTTGACGATCGCCGGCTCGGCCGCGTCGGCCGCCGAGCTGGCCGACGCGATCGACGCGGCGCTGCCGCAGACGCAGTGCACGCGCTGCGGCTACGCCGACTGCCGGCACTACGCGGTCGCGATCGCCGACGGCGCCGCCGAGATCGACCGTTGCCCGCCGGGCGGTGCCACCGGCATCGAACGGCTGGCGGTCATCACCGCCCGCCCGGTCCGGCCGCTCGACCCGGCATGCGGCGTCGAGGCGCCGCGCGCGCTGGCGGTGATCGACGAAGCGTGGTGCATCGGCTGCACGCTGTGCCTCGACGCGTGCCCGGTCGACTGCATCGTTGGCGCGGCGAAGGCGATGCACACCGTCGTCGAGCGCTGGTGCACCGGCTGCGAGTTGTGCGTGCCGGTGTGCCCGGTCGATTGCATCGCGATGGTCGCGGTGACCGCGCCGCGCACCGGTTGGGACGCGTGGAGCGCGGCGCAAGCGGCGACCGCGCGCGAACGCTACGCCGACCGCCGCCGGCGCCGCGCACGCGATGCAAGCGACCACGCGGCGCTCACGGCGGCCACCGCACAGGCCACGCTCGCCGCGATCGCGACCGGCGCCGGCGCGGCGCGCGACCCGGCCGTTGCC
>CBDUBX010000016.1:0-23497 GCA_965365495.1 uncultured Burkholderiales bacterium | reverse complement strand
ACAACGTCGACGCCGGCGAAAGCCTGCGCGACGTGCTCGAACTGTGGGGCCACGACGCGCGGCTCGTGACGACGCCGCAGGGCGCGCTCGACGGCCACGAAAGCTTCGCGGCCGACGCGTGGCTCATCGACATCGGCCTGCCGGGGATGAACGGCTACGAACTGGCGCGCCGCCTGCGGGTGCGGCCGGGCGGCGGCCGGCCGCTGCTCGTCGCGGTCACCGGCTACGGGCAGGCGCTCGAGCGCCAGGCCAGCCGCGACGCGGGCTTCGATGACCATTTGACGAAACCGGTCGACCTCGACCGTCTGCAGGAATTGCTGGCGCGCCGCATGCCCTGAGCCGGCCGTGAACGACCGGATGCCGCTGCCCACGCCGCTGCCGCCGCCCTTCGACCGGGGCGTCGAGGCGGTCGACCGCGGGGGCGAACTTTCGGCCGACGAGCGCGCGGTGCTCGCCGCGCAGTTCGCCGCCCTCGTCGGCCACGACCTGCGCAGCCCGCTGGCGGCGATCAAGATGAGCGCGCTGCTGCTCGGCCGCGCCGACCTGGCGCCGGTGCAGGCGCGCGCGCTCGAACGGCTGAACAGCTCGGCGGCGCGGACGCAGGCGCTGCTCGGCGACGTCGTCGATTTCATTCACGCGAGGCTGGGCACCGGCATGCCGCTGTTGCCGCAGCCGGTCGACCTGCACGACTGCGTCGCTCGCGGCATCGCCGCCGCGGCGCCGCGCGACGGTGCGCCGCGGGTCGAGCACCAGCGGCGCGGCGACGGGGCCTGCGTCGCCGACCCCGAGCGCGTCGAACAGGTCGTCGCCAAGCTGCTCGACAACGCGCTGCGCCACGCCGACGCGGCCCATGCGGTCGTCGTCACGTCGTGCGTCGACGCCGCCGGCGGCACGGTGACGGTGTGCAACCGCGGCGCGCCGATCTCGGCGGCGCTGCAGTCGCGGCTGTTCGCGCCGCTGCTGCGCAGCCGCGACCCCGACGAAGCCGGTGAGCTCGGCGCCGGCGGCGCCGGCGGCAACAGCGTCGCGCTCGGGCTGTACCTGGTGCGCGAGATCGCCCGTGCGCACGGCGGCGACGCGACGCTGCGCTCGGACGACGCCGGCACCTGCGTCGAGGTCACGTTTCCGCGGCTGTCGGCGCGCGTCGGCGACGGCCGCCTCGCCGAGCCGACACCGGCCGTCGAAGTCTGACCCGTTCGGCCCCGCCGCGGGCGGCGTGCGCGCTGGGTCGCGTCAGCGTCTCTGCGTGGCGGCGGCCCGCGCGCCCAGCCACGCCGCGCCGCGCACGCCCGACGCATCGCCGTGGCGCGCGGCGACGAGCCGCGTGCGCACCGGCTCGAAGCCGGCGTCGCCATCGCCGCCGGAGCCAGCGGCGCCGAACACCCAGCGCGGCCAGAGCTTCGGCACGTCGGCATACAGCGACGTCAGTTGCGACAACCCGCCGCCGACGACGATCACGTCGGGGTCGAGCACGTGGATCACGGTGGCGGTGGCGCGGGCGAAGCGGTCGGCGTGGCGCGCGAGCGTCGCCGCTGCGGCGGCATCGCCGCGCGCAGCGTCGGCGCCGATCTGCTGCGCCGTGGCGCGGCCGCCGTGTTTGCGCGCGTGGACGGCAGCGAGCGCCGGCCCGGACAGCCACGCCTCGACGCAGCCGCGGCGGCCGCAGTAGCACGCCGGCGGCGGTTGCTCGTCGGCGCCGGGCCACGGCAGCGGGTTGTGGCCCCATTCGCCGGTCAGGCCGTTGGGGCCGCGAACGACGCGGCCGTCGACCGCGAGCCCGCCGCCGACGCCGGTGCCGACGATCGCCGCGAAGACGACCGCCGCGCCTGCGCCGGCGCCGTCGGTCGCCTCGGACAGCGCCAGGCAGTCGGCGTCATTGGCCAGCGCCACCGGCGCGCCGACCGCGGCTTCGATGTCGCGCTGCAGCGGCCGGCCGTTCAGCCACGTCGAGTTGCAGTTCTTCATCCGGCCGTCGGCGCGCGCGCTGCCCGGTGTGCCGACGCCGATCGTGATAGCCGTGCCGGCGACGGCGCGCGCTGCGTCGACCAGCGCCGCGACGGCGGCCACCGTGCCCGCGTAGTCGCCGGCCGGCGTCGGTACGCGCTGACGCCACGCCTGGCTGCCGTCGGCGGCCAAGAGCACCGCCTCGATCTTCGTGCCGCCGAGGTCGATGCCCAGGGCCGCGGGCGGGTTGCGCATCATCGCGCGCAGCCTAACGTAGCGCGGGTCTTGCCCAGCTCGATAGCCGGCCCTCGGCGATCGGCCATGCATCCGCGCGGTTTAGGCGCGGGCCGTGCCTCTGCGCCGCCGCAGCGCCGGCGCCAGCAGCGCGACGCCGCTCAGCCACAGCAGCAGCGCCGGCGCCTCCGGCACCGGCAGCGCCTGCAGCGACACCGAGTCGATCGCCAGCAGGCTCGTCGTCTCGGCCGGCTTGAACCACAGCGCCTCGCTGCCGCTGCCGGTGGCCGTGAAGGTGTAGCTGTAGCTGGCCCAGGCAGTGCCCGGCGCGCCGAGCGCGACCGCGAAGTCCTGCAGCGCCACCTGCGCGCCCACCACCGCCGGGAAGCCGAACTCCGGCGACACGCCTCGGAGCGCGAAGCGCAGCTGGTAGTTGGTGCCGGCCTCGAGCGTTACGTTCTGGAAGATGCCGCTCGCCGTGCCGTCCGCGTTTTCCAGCAGCATCAGCTGCGTGCCGGCGTGTGCCGGCGGATAGATGTGGTAGGCACCCACCACGTAGCTCGCCGAGCGCACGCCGGGGTTGGTCCAATTTCCGAGTGTCTGGTCGTTGTTGAAGCCGACGCTGCCGCCGAGCAGCGGCACCGTCGGCGTTTCGAAACCGCCATTGGCGACCAGTTCCAGCGCTGCTGCCGTCAGCGGCTGGGCCGCCAGCAAGGCGACGAGGGTTGCGCTGCGCAGGCTCATGTCTCGCTCTCCCGATTCGCGTCGGCGCGGCACGGGCGCGACGCAGGCCGCGATGGTCCGCAGCGGCGGGGGCGGCTTCATCGTGAACCTTGAGGACGCGGCCCCGCATACACGGGGCGCGGACTACCCCAGCGGTGCCATCGCCGCCAGCGCCGACACCAGCTCGTTCTGGTGCCTTGCGCCCACCTTCTCCAGAACGCTCTGGATCTGGCTGCGCACCGTGGCTACCGTTACCCCGTGCGCCCGCGCCACGTCCTGCGCGCGTTCGCCGCGTGCCAGCCGAACGGCGACGCGTGCCTCGGCCGGCGTCAGGTCGAACGCCGCGGCGATGACGAGCGGATCGGGTTCGGCGCGCCGCGCGCCGTCGTGCAGCAGCGCCAGCGCCAGCGGGCGCGGGCCGAAGGCCTGCATCGTGCGCGCTGGAACCAGCGGCGTGAGCAGCAGCACCAGCGGTGGCCGGCCGGGCTCGTTGACCCGCACCACGGCACGCGGCTGCGCCGGGCCGGCGTCGACGTAGGAGTCGGCACCGCCCAGGCGCAGGCTGCGCAGCGCGCGCAGCAGCGCGTCGCCGTGGCCGGAGCGCGCGATCGCCAGCGTGCCGCCGCGCCGGGCCAAGCGGCCGTCGCGGGCTAGGAGTTCGGCGGCGGCGTCGTTGACGTGGTGCAGTTGCAGCTGTTCGTCGACCAGCAGTGCCGGCTGGCGCAGCCGCTGCAGCACCTGGTTGCCGATCAGCGCCGCCTGCAGCACCTTCTGCTGGCGCCGCCACAGCCCCAGCGCCGTGTTCAGGTGCTGCGCGTAGCGCCGGCCGAGCGCGACACCGGCGGCCGGCAGCGGCCCCAGCGCCAGGTCGCGGTGGATGCCGAAAATCGCCACCAGATCGTCGTCCTGGTAGACGTTGGTGCCGCTGGCCCAGCGGCCGCCGTAGGGGATCAGGAAGTCCTGGTAGAACGGGTCGGCCGCGACGGCCGCGTCGTCGAAGTGCTCGTGGCAGTTGAACCACTGCAGCGGCGGGTTGTGCACCACCATCGCAGTGCGCCGGTCGCTGGTGTGGTAGCGGGTGATGTAGGCCAGGATGCCTTCGGGCGGGAAGCCGCCGACGTCGTAACTGAACGCCACCGCGCCGTCGGCCAGCCGCACGCCGTGCAGTTGCACACCCCAGGCCGGAAGCGCGGCCTGCATCGCCTGCAGCGGCACGCCCCACGGCAGCTCGCCGGCGGCGGCGCGATACAGGTGCGCGACGATCGCGTCGAAGTCGACGTCCGTAGCCATCGCAGCGCCCGCGCGCTCAGATCGGCTGCGTGCGCGCTTGCAGCCAGTCGCGCGCGGCGCCGCCATCGACGCGCGGCGCGAGCCGCTCGCGCACCGTCGCGTGGTAGGCGTTCAACCACGCCACCTCGTCGTCGCGCAGCAGCGCGCGGTCGAGCGTGCGCGTGTCGATCGGACACATCGTCAGCGTCTCGAACTCGAGGAACTCGCCGAACGTCGCGCCTTCGTCGACCGCCGCCGGCACCGTCAGCACGAGGTTCTCGATGCGAACGCCCCACTTCCCCGGCCGGTACACGCCGGGCTCGATCGACGTGATCATCCCCGGCTCCATCGCCATCGTCCGGTCGACGACGGCCTTGCTGATCGTCTGCGGGCCTTCGTGGACGTTGAGGTAGTAGCCGACGCCGTGGCCGGTGCCGTGGCCGAATTCGAGGCCGTGCTGCCACAGCGGCGCGCGCGCCAGCGCGTCGAGCATCGGCCCCGGCGTGGCACGCGGGAACCGCGCCCGCGACAGCGCCAGCGTGCCCTTCAGCACGAGTGTCACGTCGCGGCGGACCGCCGCGTCGACGCGGCCGACCGGCCACACGCGCGTGATGTCGGTCGTGCCGCCGAGGTACTGGCCGCCGCTGTCGATCAGCAGCAGCCCGTCGCCGTCGATCACCGCGTGCGCGGCCGGCGTCGCGCGGTAGTGCGGCATCGCGCCGTTGGCGGCGTAGCCGGCGATCGTCGGGAAGCTCGGGCCGACGAAGCCGGCGCGCCGGCTGCGCGCGTCGAGCAGCATCGCGTCGACGTCGATTTCGGTCGTGCGGTCGCCGCGCGCCAGCCGCGCCTCGAATTCGGCGTAGAACGCGCACAGCGCGGCGCCGTCTTCGGCCATCGCGTCGCGCACGTGCGCGGCCTCGGCGTCGGTCTTGCGGCTCTTGGCCAGCGTGCTCGGGTTGATCGCCTCGACGACGCGGCAGCCGGCACCGACGGCGCGCTGGAGGCCGAGCGTCGTGCGCTTCGGGTCGAGCAGCAGCACGTCGCCGGCGCCGAGCGCGGCCAGCGCCGCCGCAACGGCGTCGTACGGCGCGAGCCGCACGCCGTCACCGGCGAGCCTTGCCGCGAGCGCGCGGTCGACCTTGGCCGCGTCGACGAACAGCGTTCCGCCGTCGCGGTCGAGCAGCAGGTGCGCGAGGAACACCGGGTTGTACGGCACGTCGGCGCCGCGCAGGTTGGTGAGCCACGCGACGTCGTCGACGCTGCTGACGACGTGGTGCGTCGCGCCGGCGCGCGCCATTTCGGCACGCACCGCGGCGAGCTTGTCGGCGCGCGACCGCACCGCGTACGGCAGCGCGTGCTCGACGACCGGCGCGGCAGGCAGCGGCGGCCGGTCGTCCCACACCGCGTCGAGCCAGTCGGCGTCGGTGCGCAGCGCGACGCCGGCGGCGTCGAGCGCGGCTTGCAGCTGCTGCGCCGCGGCGACCGCGACGACCTGGCCGTCGACGGCCACCGTCGCGCCGCGGGGCAGGCGCTGCACGAGCCAGTCGACGTGCGCCGCAGGCGCGCCGGTGGCGATGCGCTCGAGCTCGATGCCGCTGCCGGCCAGCTCGGTCTCGGCCTGCACCCAGTAGCGACTGTCGGCGAACAACGCCGCGCCCGACGTCGTGACGACGAGCGTGCCGGCCGAACCGGTGAAACCCGACAGCCACTGCCGCGCCTGCCAGCGCTCGGGCAGGTATTCCGACAGGTGCGGGTCGCTGGACGGCACGACCAGCGCGTCGACGCCCTCGCGCACGAGCAGGGCCTGGACTTGCGCGATGCGCGCGCGGATCGGGTCGGTGCGGGTGTCCATGGACGGGGGCGTCGCGCCGGGGCGCCGCGACGGCGGTTCGCGGGCGGGAATTCTAGGTGGCGGCCTTGAAAAAAAACTTCACCGCAAAGGCGCGGAGGACGCGGAAGTCCAACCAAAGCGAAGACGGAGACGAAGCCGCGAGCGAGCTCGAACGGTTTTGTCATTGGCTCTCCGCGCCCTCCGCTCCTCCGCGGTGAATGTCTTCCATTGCGCGGTTCGCAACACACTGCCAGCCGACGAAGTCGCTACAGGTCGGTGCGCAGCCGCCACAGCTCGGGGAACAGCACCGTGTCGAGCATCTTGCGCAGGTACGGCGCGCCGTCGGTGCCGCCGGTGCCGCGCTTGAAGCCGATGATCCGCTCGACCGTCGTCACGTGCCGGAAGCGCCACAGCCGGAACGCGTCTTCGAGGTCGACGAGCTCTTCGCCGAGCTCGTACAAGTCCCAGTGCGCTTTCGGGTCGCGGTAGACCGCGAGCCATGCGGCTTCGACGTCGGCGCTGGCCGTGTACGGCAGCGTCCAGTCGCGGTCGACGTGGCTGCGCGGCAAGGCCAGGCCGCGCCGCGCGAGCAGCCGCAACGCCTCGTCGTACAGCGACGGCGACTCGAGCGCGTGGCGCACGACCGCGGCGCGTTCGGCGTGCGCGGCGTGCGGCTGCAGGTGCTGCGCCTGCTTGTTGCCGAGGCTGAATTCGATCGCGCGGTACTGGAAGCTCTGGAAGCCGCTGCTCGCCGCGAGGTAGGGGCGGATCGCGCTGTATTCGGGCGGCGTCATCGTCGCCAGCACGTCCCAGGCGTGGACGAGCTGCTCCATCACGCGCGACACGCGCGCCAGCATCTTGAACGCCGGCGGCAGCTCGTCGGCGGCGACCGCGGCGATCGCTGCGCGCAGCTCGTGCAGCATCAGCTTCATCCACAGCTCGCTGGTCTGGTGCTGGACGATGAACAGCAGCTCGTTGTGGTCCGGGCTCAGCGGGTGTTGCGCAGCGAGCAGTGCGTCGAGGTGCAGGTAGTCGGCGTAGGTCATCGCACGACCGAAGGCGGCAGGGCCGGCGGCGGTCGCTGCGGCGACCGCCGTGGTGGTGGTCGGCGGGGCGCCGGCGTCGCCGTCGCCCGTGGTCGGCGGCAACGCCGGTTTCATGTCACGGTGCGCCGGCGCGCGAACTCGGGGCGCTGCCAGTCGCGCGACGCGAGCACGTCGGCCAGCGCCGCCGCGGCGTCGACCGCGTCGACGTGGCGCAGGTACAGCGGCGCGAAGCCGAAGCGCAGGATGTCGGGCGCGCGGAAGTCGCCGACGACGCCGCGCGCGATCAGCGCCTGGATCACCGCGTAGCCGTCGACCGGGCAGCGGTAGGCGACCTGGCTGCCGCGGCGGGCGTCGTCGGCCGGCGTCAGCGGCTCGAGGTCCAGGCCGTGCGCCGCCACCGCGGCGGCGAAGCGCCGCGTCAGCGCCAGCGACTTTGCGCGCAGCGCGGCGATGCCGCCGAACGGCTCGGCGGCGAGCAGCGTGTCGACGCCGCAATCGAGCGCCGCCAGCGACAGCACCGGCGGCGTGCCGCACTGGTAGCGCGCGATGCCGGCGGCGGGGCGGTAGTCGGCGTCGAACTCGAACGGTGCAGCGTGGCCGAGCCAGCCCGGCAGCGGCGGCGTCACCGCGTCGACGTGGCGCGGATGGACCCAGACGAACGCCGGCGCACCGGGGCCGCCGTTGAGGTACTTGTAGCCGCAGCCGACGGCGAAGTCGGCGCCGTCGCGCACCAGCGCCAGCGGCACCGCGCCGGCGCTGTGCGCCAGGTCCCACACCGCGAGCGCGCCGGCGGCGTGCGCCGCCGCCGACATCGCCGCCAGGTCGTGCATCCGCCCGCTGCGGTAGTCGACGTGGGTCAGCAGCAGCACCGCGGTGCGCGCGTTCAACAGAGATGCCACCTCGGTGTCGTCGGCGGCGAGCACGAGTTCGCCGCCGGCGCGACGCGCCGCTTCGCGCGCGACGTAGAGGTCGGTCGGGAAGTTGCCAGCTTCGCTGACGATGTCGACGCGGCGTGGCGACGTGCGCGCGGCGATCGCCAGCGCCGCGCCGAGCACCTTGTGCAGGTTGACGCTCGTCGAGTCGGCGACGACGACCTCGCCGCGGCCGGCGCCGACGACGCGCGCGATCTTGTCGCCGACGCGCTGCGGCCAGCCGATCCAGCCGCCGCCGTCGTCGCCGTCGCCGTCGTCGTCGTCGTCGTCGTCGATGCCGTTCCAGCTGCCGATCAGCCCGCGGCCCCACTGACGCACGACGACGTCGAGCAGCCGCGCCGCGGTGGCTTTCGGCAGCGCGCCGAGCGAGTTGCCGTCGAGGTAGATCACGCCGGGCGGCAGGTCGAACAGCGCGCACAGCGGCGCCAGCGTGTCGCCGGCGTCGGCGGCGAGCGCGTCGTCGCGCGCGGTCATCACGGTCACGCCAGCTCGCGCAGCACCGCGCGCACCGGCGACGCGCACGCGGTCGTCAGCCGCAGCGGCAGCGCGATCAGCTCGTAGTCGCCTTCGGGCACGTCGTCGAGGACGAGGTTCTCGAGCACGCGCAGCCCGCGCCGGCGCAGCACGGCGTGGCTCGGCAGCGCTCGGCTGTCGGCCGGGTCGATGCTGGCGGTGTCGATGCCGACGAGGACGACGCCGCGGTCGGCGAGGCGGTCGATCGTCTCGGCGTCGAACGCGACGAGTTCGGCGTCGAATCGGTCGAGCGGCGCGCGGCGATAGGTGCGAACGAGGACCCGCGGCGGCACGCCGTCGGCCGCGTGCGCGACGTCGGTCCAGCGCACCAGCGGCCCGCGGTCGATCGCGTGGACGACGCGGCAGCGGCCGAGGTAGGGGTCGAGCGCCAGCGCGCCGATCGCCGCGCCGTCGTCGTCGTAGTGCAGCGGCGCGTCGGCGTGCGCGCCGGTGTGCGGGCTCAACGTCAGCGTGCTGACGTTGACCGGCGACGATGCGCCGATGCGTACGTTCCAGCGCAGCGAGAACGCGGTGTCGCCGGGGAACACCGGCGAGTCGGCGTCGACCGGCGGCGAGAGGTCCCACAGTCGCAGCGCCATCGCGGCACGATAGCCGCCGCCGGTTGCGTTGACAACGCCGCGGTGCGACCGAAGAATGCCCGCCGATGTCCCAGCCAGCCAACGCCACCGCCCACGTCGACACGTTCGCGCGCGACCATCTGCCGCCGCCCGAAGCGCTGCCCGAATTCCGCTTCGACCTGCCCGAGCTGCAATTTCCGCCGCGGCTGAACTGCGCCGTCGAACTGCTCGACCGCCACGTCGCCGAGGGCCGCGGCGACCGGCCGTGCCTCGTCGGTGCCGGCGTGCGCTGGACGTATGCCGAGCTGCAGGCGCAGGCCGATCGCATCGCGCGTGTGCTCGTCGACGACCTCGGCGTCGTCCCCGGCAACCGCGTGCTGCTGCGCGGCGCCAACTCGCCGATGCTCGCGGCGTGCTGGTTCGCGGTCGTCAAGGCCGGTGCGATCGCCGTCGGCACGATGCCGCTGCTGCGCGCGCGCGAGCTCGGCGCGATCGTCGGCAAGGCGCGGGTCACGCACGCGCTGTGCGACGCGTCGCTGGTCGACGAGCTGCGCGCGGCGCAACTCGAGCACCCGGTGCTGCAGCACGTGCTGACCTGGGGCGACGGCGCACTCGAAGCGCGCGCGGGGACGAAGGAGGCCGGTTTCGCCGCGGTCGACACCGCCGCCGACGACACCTGCCTGATCGCGTTCACGTCGGGCACGACCGGCGTGCCGAAGGGCACGATGCACTTCCACCGCGACGTGATGGCGTCGTGCGTGTGCTGGCCGCCGCACGTGCTGCGCGCGCGCAGCGACGACGTCTTCATCGGCAGCCCGCCGCTGGCGTTCACGTTCGGCCTCGGCGGGCTGCTGCTGTTTCCGCTGTCGGTCGGCGCGAGCTCGGTGCTGCTCGAAAAGGCCGGCCCCGACGCGCTGCTGCCGGCGATCGCCGAGCACCGCGCCACCGTGTGCTTCACCGCGCCGACGTCGTACCGCGCGATGGCGCCGCGCGCGCGCGAGTTCGATCTGTCGAGCCTGCGCAAGTGCGTGTCGGCCGGCGAGGCGCTGCCGGCCGCGACGCGCCAGCTGTGGAAGGACGCTACCGGCATCGAGATCATCGACGGCATCGGCTCGACAGAGCTGCTGCACATCTTCATTTCGGCCGACGAGGCGCACGCCCGCGGCGGCGCCACCGGGCTGCCGGTGCCGGGCTACCGCGCGGCGATCCTCGACGCCGACGGCCACGAGCTGCCGCCGGGGCAGGTCGGCCGCCTCGCGGTGCAGGGGCCGACCGGCTGCAAGTACCTCGACGACCCGCGCCAGGCCGATTACGTGCAGCACGGCTGGAACCTCACCGGCGACGCCTACATGGTCGACCCGGCCGACGGCCAGTTCGTGTTCCAGGCGCGCACCGACGACATGATCGTCTCCGGCGGCTACAACATCGCCGGTCCCGAAATCGAGGCGGCGCTGCTGCTGCACCCGGCAGTGGCCGAATGCGGCGTCGTCGGCCGGCCCGACGACGACCGTGGCATGGTCGTCGCAGCGATCGTCGTGCTGCGCCCCGGCCACAACGGCGACGACGACATGGTGCGCACGCTGCAGGACCACGTGAAGGCGACGATCGCGCCGTACAAGTACCCGCGCCGCGTCGAGTTCCGCAGCGCGCTGCCGCGCACCGAGACGGGCAAGCTCCAGCGCTTCCGCCTGCGCGACGGCGGATGAGCCCGCCGGCTTCGGCACGCGCGGCCGCTCTCGTCGGCCCGGCCGACGACGCGTCGCGTGCCGCGCCGCGCGTCGTCTTCGCGGCGACGCGGCGGGTGCGGTTTTCCGACTGCGACCCGGCCGGCATCGTCTTCTTTCCACAGCTGCTCGTGATGCTCAACGGCTTCGTCGAGCAGTGGTTCGACGAGGGCCTGCGCATCGGCTACGCCGAGCTGCTCGGCGCGCGCCGCACCGGCCTGCCGACGGTGCGGCTCGAAGTCGACTACGAAGCCGTCAGCCGCCACGGCGACGAGCTGACGCTGACGCTCGCATTGGCGCGCGTCGGCCGCAGCTCGCTCGATCTGGCGGTCGAGTTCCGCTGCGGCGCCGAGCGCCGCGCGCGCTGCCGCCAGGTGCTGGTGTGCACGTCGCTCGACACCCACCGCGCCCAGGCGCTGCCCGACGACATCCGCGCCGCGTTGCAGGCGCTCGAGGACACCCCGCGATGACCGACGCCCCACCCCCGACGATCGACGTGTTGCAGCCGACCGGCTGGGCGCCGCCGCGCGGCTATGCCAACGGCGTCGCCGCGCGCGGCACCACGGTCTACGTCGCCGGGCAGATCGGCTGGGACGGACAAGGCGCTTGGGCCAGCGACGACCTCGTCGACCAGGTCCGGCAGGCGTTGGAGAACGTCTGCGCGGTGCTCGCCGCGGGCGGCGCGAAGCCGGCGCACCTCGTGCGGATGACGTGGTATCTCGTCGACAAGCGCGAATACGTCGCACGGGCGCGCGAGATCGGCCGCGTCTATCGCGACGTCGTCGGCAACTACGCGGTCGCGATGTCGGCGGTGCAGGTCGCCGGCCTCGTCGAGGACCGCGCGAAGGTCGAGATCGAGGCCACGGCGGTCGTCGGCTGAGACGCATCGGCGGCCGCGCGCGGACTCACCGTTAGGTGAAAGCCTGACAAGGGTTTTCCTCAATGGGGCCCTCGGGGCTTGTGTGGCGCACTCGTAGCGAGCCGTCCTTCGCCGGCGCAGCCCGACCGGCGGCGGCCCGCTGGAGGGGTGCGATGAAACCGGTGGCCAAACTCCTGAAGGACCGGCGCGACGGCACGCTGTGGCACCTGCGCCCCGGCGACACGGTCTTCGAGGCGCTGCAATCGCTGTCCGAATACGACGTCGGCGCGCTGATGGTGATGGACGGCGCGCGCCTCGTCGGCGTGTTCTCCGAACGCGACTACACGCGCAAGATCGCGCTGGCCAGCCGCAACTCGCGCCACGTCCGCGTCGAGGAGATCATGTCGACCGACGTGGTCAGCGTCACCCCGGATACCGGCACGCGAGCGTGCATGGCGCTGATGAGCGAGCATCGCATCCGCCACCTGCCGGTGATCGACGGCGCCACGGTGCTCGGGATGATCTCGATCCACGACATCATGGACTCGATCATCGACGAGCACGAGCAGACGATCGCCCAGCTGGAGACCTACATCACGTCGTGACGGCGGCGCATTCCGCGCGGCGCGCCGCGGCGTCCGACGACGACATGGACGACGCGACGACGCACGACCTCGACGCTGCCATCCAGCACCGCCTGCTGCAGGCGGCGCTGCGCAGCCTGATGCGCAGCGTCGCGCTGCTGCTCGCGGCGCTCGCCTTCATCGCGTGGCTGGCGGTGGTGCACGACCGCTGGGTCGCGGCGGTGGCCGTTCTCGCGCTCGGCGCGTGGGTGTCGTTCGCGCGCTGGCGCATGGTCGAGCGCTACCGCGGCCCGCCGCCCGAAGACCCGGCGACGACGGCGCGCGGCGTGCGCGATCTCGAGGACAACACCGTGCTCGCGGTGATGGCGTGGATCGTCGCCAATGTCTTCGTCTACCCGACGCTGACCGGCTTCACCGCGACGGTCTACGTCGTCATCGTCTGCGGCTCGGTGACCAGCGGCATGCTGTTCACGTCGCTGCTCGGGCGCAGCTTCACGCTGCTCGTCGTGCTGCAGCTCGGTTCGCTGGCGCTGGTGTCGGTGCTCGCGCCCGAGGTGCGGTCGGTGCCGCTGGCGGTGCTCGCCGCGGGCTTCGGCCTGGCGATGCAGCGCTCGGCGCGCGAATTCCGCGACATCTCGCTGCACGCGCTGCGCCAGGCAGTGCTCGCCGACGCGTCGAACGCCGAGCTGCGCCGCGCCAAGCACGCCGCCGACGCCGCCAATGCCGCGAAGAGCCGTTTCCTCGCGACGATGAGCCACGAGATCCGCACGCCGATGAACGGCGTGCTCGGGTCGCTCGAGCTGCTGCGGCGCACGCCGCTCGACCCGTCGCAGAAGCGCCTCGTGCGTACCGCGGCGCAGTCGGGCGAGTCGCTGATGGAGATCCTGAACGACGTGCTCGACCTGTCGAAGGTCGAAGCCGGCAAGCTCGTGCTCGCCAACGCGCCGCTGTCGCTGCACGGCATCGCCGCCGGCGCGATCAACCTGTTCCGCGCGCCGGCCGAGAGCCGCGGGCTGGCGCTGACGCTGGACATCGAAGGCGGCGTTCCCGACGGCGTCGTCGGCGACGCCGCGCGGCTGCGTCAGGTGTTGCTGAACCTCGTCGGCAACGCGGTCAAGTTCACCGAGCGCGGGTCGGTGGCGCTGCAGCTGACGGCCGCCGGCGAACGCGACGACGGCCGCGTCGCGTGCGTGACGTTCACCGTGCGCGACACCGGCATCGGCATCGCGCCGCCGGCGCTGAGCGAGATGTTCAAGCCGTTCCACCAGGTCGACAGCTCGCTGTCGCGGCGCAGCGGCGGCACCGGTCTGGGGCTGGCGATCAGCCAGCGGCTGGTCGGTGCGATGGGCGGCCACATCGAGGCCGCGAGCCGCCTCGGCGAAGGTTCGACGTTCTCGTTCACGCTGTGCCTGCCGCGCACCGCGACCGGCGTGCCGGCGACACCGGAAACCGACTACGGCGGGCTCGACTCGCCGCCGGGGACCGGCGTCGTGCTGCTCGTCGAGGACAACCCGGTCAACCGCATCGTCGGCGGCGAGATGCTGCGCTCGCTCGGCGTCGACGTCGTCGAGGCCGAGAACGGCGAGGAGGCGCTGGCGGTGCTGGACCGCCGCCCGGTCGACCTCGTGCTGATGGACGTGCGGATGCCGGTGCTCGACGGTTACGAGGCGACGCGCCGGCTGCGCGACCGCGAGTCGAGCGCCGGCCGGCCGCGACTGCCAGTGGTGGCGACGACCGCCGACGCGTTCGGCGAGGACGCGGCGCAGGCGCGCGACGCCGGCATGGACGGCCACCTGCCGAAGCCGTACACGCGCGAGCAGCTGCGCGAAGTGCTGCAGCGCTGGCTGTAGCCGGCACGCCGGCCGCGTCCGGCGTTTGCGGCGGGCGCGGCCTACGCCGCCAGACGCTGGCTCTGCAGCTGCAGCAGGCCTTCGAAGATCAGCGTGTCGACGGTCTCGAACGGCAGGTCGGTGATCGGCGCGAGCTTGGTCGCCGCGCCGCCGCCCATCAGCAGCAGCGGCTCGGCGCCGGTACGGCGTTGCAGCCGCCGCGCCTGGCGCTCGATCGCACCGGCGATCGCATGCGCGCCGCCGCTCATCAGCGCGTCGCTGGTGTTGGTCGGGAAGTCGACGACGTCGCCGGTCGGCACCTTGAGCCCCGACGTGCCCTGCTCGAGCGCGCGCAGCATCAGCCCGAACCCCGGCAGGATCAGCCCGCCAATGAAGCGGCCGTCGACGTCGAGCGCGTCGACCGTGACCGCGGTGCCGACCATGACGACGAGCGCCGGGCGCGGTGCGCGGCCGCGCGGCGTTTCCGCGAGCACGCGCGAGCGCGCGCCGACCAGCGCCACCCAACGGTCGGCGCCCAGCCGGTTCGGATGGTCGTAGCCGTTGTGCACGCCGCCTTCGTCGGCGCGCGGCACGACCCAGTGCGGCTCGACGTCCCACAGCTCCATCTGCTCCTCGACGCGGCGCCGCACCGCGTCGCCGGCGACGGCGCAGCCCAGCATCGACGCCGGCGCGTCGAGCGTGTGCCACGCGTGGTCGGCGAGGTCGTCGATCGTCTCGAGGAAGGTCGCGCCGTGGTCGAGAAGCTTCGCGCCGGGCCGCGGCACGGCGTACAGCGCCCACTTCAAGCGCGTGTTGCCGATGTCGATGGCCAGAAAGGTCATGGCGTGCAGGGCGCGGGCATGGCGGCGGCGCGAGGCTAACAGCCGTGGCGCGCCGCGGCGTCGCGCGCGCGACGCCGCGGCCCCGGGGTTAACCATGAGCGTGTCGCCGGCGGCGGCGTCCCCTGGGCACCGATGGCATCATCGTTCGCACCCGCTGCGCCGTCGCGCGCGGCCGATGTCGCCGCCATGACCGACCTGTCCGCCGCCAGCCGCGCGCTTGCCGAGTACCGACCGACGAACAAGGTGCGCTTCGTCACCGCGGCGAGCCTGTTCGACGGCCACGACGCGGCGATCAACATCATGCGCCGCATGCTGCAGGCGCAGGGCGCCGAAGTCATCCACCTCGGACACAACCGCAGCGTCGACGAGGTCGTCACCGCGGCGCTGCACGAGGACGTGCAGGGCATCGCGATCAGCAGCTACCAGGGCGGCCATCTCGAGTACTTCCGCTACATGGTCGAGCAGCTGCGCGCGCGCGGCGGCGGCCACGTGCAGGTGTTCGGCGGCGGCGGCGGCGTGATCGTCGCCGACGAAATTCGTGCGTTGCAGGCCGACGGCGTCGCGCGGATCTACAGCCCCGAGGACGGCCAGCGGATGGGCTTGGCCGGAATGATCGGCGAGATGCTGATGCGCTGCGACGTCGACCTGTCGCCGCACGCGCCGACCGACGTCGCCGCGATCCAGGGCCACGGCGACGCCGCCTGGCGCGCGCTGGCGCAGGCGATCACCGCGCTCGAAGCCGGTCGCGCCGACGCGGGCCTCGTCGCCGGCATCGACCGCGCGGCCGCCGAGCGCCGCATCCCGGTGCTCGGCATCACCGGCACCGGCGGCGCCGGCAAGTCGAGCCTCACCGACGAGCTGATCCGCCGCCTGCGCCTCGATCAGGGCGACACGCTGCGCGTGGCGGTGATCTCGATCGACCCGAGCCGGCGCAAGAGCGGCGGCGCGCTGCTCGGCGACCGCATCCGCATGAACGCGATCCAGCCGTGGCAGCACGGTGCGCGCGTGTTCGTCCGCAGCCTGGCCACGCGCGACGCCGGCAGCGAGCTGAGCGCGGCGCTACCGGCGGTGCTGCAGGCGTGCCGCGCGGCCGGTTTCGACGTCGTCGTCGTCGAGACGTCGGGCATCGGCCAGGGCGACGCGGCGATCGCGCCGCTCGTCGACGTTCCGCTGTACGTGATGACGCCCGAATTCGGCGCGGCGAGCCAGCTCGAGAAGATCGACATGCTCGACTTCGCCGAGTTCGTGGCGATCAACAAGTTCGACCGCAAGGGTGCGGCCGACGCGCTGCGCGACGTCGCCAAGCAGGTGCAGCGCAACCGAGCGGCGTTCGACACGCCGGCCGAGCGGATGCCGGTCTACGGCACGATCGCCAGCCGCTTCAACGACGACGGCGTGACCGCGCTGTACCAGGCGCTGCGGCCGCGGCTGGCCGAGCTCGGGCTGGCGTTCGTCGACGGCCGGCTGCCGCGTGTCGACACGCGGCACAGCACGCACGAGACGCCGATCGTCCCGCCCGCACGCGTGCGCTACCTCGCCGACGTCGCCGACACGGTGCGCAGCTACAAGCGACGTGCGCGCGAGCAGGCGGCGCTCGCGCGCCAGGCGCAGCAGCTGCGCGCGAGCGCGGCGATGGTCGCCGCCGAAGGCGATTCGCCTGCCACGGCGGCGGCGCCGGCGCTGACCGCGCTGGCCGACGCGCGCCACGCACGTCTCGACCGCCACTCGCAGCGGCTGCTCGCGCAGTGGCCGGCGATGCAGCGCGCGTACGCCGGCGACGAATACGTCGTCAAGATCCGCGACAAGGAGATCCGCACGCGGCTGACGCACACGACGCTGTCGGGTCACAAGATCCGCAAGGTCGCGCTGCCGGGCTACGAATGCCACGGCGAGCTGCTGAAGTGGCTGCTGCTCGACAACGTTCCCGGCAGCTTTCCGTACACCGCCGGCACGTTCGCGTTCAAGCGCGAGGGCGAAGACCCGACGCGGATGTTCGCCGGCGAAGGCGACGCGTTCCGCACCAACCGTCGTTTCAAGCTGCTGTCCGAAGGGATGCCGGCCAAGCGGCTGTCGACGGCGTTCGACAGCGTCACGCTGTACGGCCACGACCCCGACCGGCGGCCCGACATCTACGGCAAGGTCGGCAACTCGGGCGTGTCGATCGCGACGCTCGACGACTTGAAGGTGTTGTACGGCGGCTTCGACCTGACCGACCCGGCGACGAGCGTCAGCATGACGATCAACGGCCCGGCGCCGACGATCCTCGCGATGTTCATGAACGCGGCGATCGACCAGGGGCTGCACAAGTTCCGCGACGACAACGACCGCGACCCGACCGACGACGAGGCCGAGAAGATCCGCGCGTGGACGCTGGCCAACGTGCGCGGCACGGTGCAGGCCGACATCCTGAAGGAAGACCAGGGCCAGAACACCTGCATCTTCTCGACCGAGTTCAGCCTGAAGGTGATGGGCGACATCGCCGAGTACTTCGTGCGCCACGACGTGCGCAACTTCTACTCGGTGAGCATCTCCGGCTACCACATCGCCGAGGCCGGTGCCAACCCGATCAGCCAGCTCGCGTTCACGCTGGCCAACGGCTTCACCTATGTCGAGGCGTACCTCGCGCGCGGCATGCACATCGACGACTTCGCTCCGAACCTGAGCTTCTTCTTCAGCAACGGCATGGACCCCGAGTACACGGTGATCGGCCGCGTCGCGCGCCGCATCTGGGCGGTGGCGATGAAGGACCGCTACCACGCCAACGAGCGCAGCCAGAAGCTGAAGTACCACGTGCAGACCAGCGGCCGCAGCCTGCACGCGCAGGAGATCCAGTTCAACGACATCCGCACGACGCTGCAGGCGCTGATCGCCGTCTACGACAACTGCAACTCGCTGCACACCAACGCGTTCGACGAGGCGATCACGACGCCGACCGACGACAGCGTGCGCCGCGCGATGGCGATCCAGCTGATCATCAACCGCGAATGGGGGCTCGCGAAGAACGAGAACCCGAACCAGGGCGCGTTCGTCATCGACGAGCTGACCGAGCTCGTCGAGGAAGCGGTGCTCGCCGAATTCGAGCGGCTGGCCGAGCGCGGCGGCGTGCTCGGTGCGATGGAAACCGGCTACCAGCGCGGCAAGATCCAGGAAGAAAGCCTGCACTACGAGACGCTGAAGCACAGCGGCGCGTACCCGATCGTCGGCGTCAACACCTTCCGCAGCCCGCACGGCGACGGCGCGGCGCCGACGATCGAGCTCGCACGGTCGACCGATGCCGAGAAGCGCTCGCAGCTCGACCGCCTGGCCGACTTCCACGCGCGGCACGCCGACGAGTCGCCGGCGATGATCGAGCGGTTGCAGCAGGCGGCGATCCGCAACGACAACGTCTTCGCGGTGCTGATGGACGCGGTGCGCGTGTGCTCCCTCGGCCAGATCACGAACGCGCTGTTCGAGGTCGGCGGCCAGTACCGGCGCAGCATGTAGCGCGGCGGCGGCCGGCGTCACGCCCTGGGCCGGCACCCGGCGCTCGGTGGGTGCACGGCCGCACCGCTGCCTGCGGCGCGATTACGATGGCCCGCGGACGACGTCGTCCGTTCGTTTTTCGACAACCGCTTCGAGGAGAACGCGATGCAACGTATCCCGCGCTGGACCTTGACCGGCCTGGCCACCGCCGCGCTGCTGTCGGCCTGCGCCGGCATGCCGGGCGACAAGTCGGGCATGGGCTTCTTCGTCACCAGCACCAACCCCGGCCAGGGCGGCAACCTCGGTGGCCTGGAAGGCGCCGACCGGCACTGCCAGACGCTCGCCGCCGCCGCCGGCGCCGGCCATCGCACCTGGCGCGCCTACCTCAGCACGCAGCCGGTGGCCGGGCGGCCCGGCGTCAACGCGCGCGACCGCATCGGCCAAGGGCCGTGGCGCAACGCCAAGGGCGTCGTCGTCGCCGACAACGTCGAGCAGCTGCACTCGGCGGCCAACCGCATCGACAAGCAGACCGCGCTGACCGAGACCGGCGCCATGGTTCCCGGCCGCGGCGACACGCCGAACCAGCACGACATCCTCACCGGCTCGCAACCGAGCGGCGTGTTCATCGCCGGCGACGTCAACTCGACCTGTGCCAACTGGCAGCAGGGCGAAGGCGGAGCCGCGATGGTCGGCCACCACGACCGCGTCGGCCTCGACGACAGCGCGCCGGCGAAGTCGTGGAACTCGTCGCACCAGTCGCGCGGCTGCAGCCTCGACCAGCTGCGCATGTCCGGCGGCGCGGGACGGTTCTACTGCTTCGCCGCCGACTGAGTTCGCAGCGCGCGGTGGCCGGGTCGACCGACGTCGAACCCGCGGCGCCGGCCGTGGGGGTGACCGGCGGCGCCGCGACGCCGAACGATGCGCCGCCGCGCGAGCCCCCCGCGCCGCGCCGCATCCGCGCGCTGCCCGACGCGCTGATCAGCCAGATCGCCGCCGGCGAGGTCGTCGACCGGCCGGCGGCCGCCGTTCGCGAGCTCGTCGACAACGCGCTCGACGCCGGCGCGCGCCACGTCACGGTGCGGCTCGTCGGCGGCGGGGTGCGCGCCATCACCGTCGAAGACGACGGCTGCGGCATCCCGCGCGCCGATCTGCCGCTCGCGGTACAGCGCCACGCGACCAGCAAGATCGCGTCGCTCGCCGACCTCGAAGCGGTAGCGACGATGGGCTTTCGCGGCGAGGCGCTGGCGGCGATCGCGTCGGTGGCCGACGTCGTGCTGACGTCGCGCAACGCCGACGCAGCGCACGCTTGGCGTCTCGCCGTCGCCAGCGGCGAGGTCGCGCCGGCGCCGCGCAGCGTCGGCACGACGGCCGAGGTGCGCGAGTTGTTCTTCGCCACGCCGGCGCGCCGGCGCTTCCTGAAGACCGACGCCACCGAGGCCGCGCACGCGATCGAAGCGGTGCGCCGGCATGCGTTGGCGCGGCCCGACGTCGCGTTCACCGTGTGGAGCGACGGCCGCGTCGTCGGCCAATGGCGCGCGGTCGCCGACGCCGACCGCCGTCGCGGCGACGTGCTCGGCGACGACTTCGTCGCCGCGGCGTGCGCGGTGCGCGCGGCGCGCGGCCCGCTGGCGATCGACGGCCTGGTTGCGCGGCCCGAAGCGGCGAAGTCGCGCGCCGCGACGCAGTACCTGTTCGTCAACGGCCGGCCGGTGCGCGACCGGCTGCTCGCGCACGCGGTGCGCGCCGCCTACGAAGACCAGTTGCACGGCGCGCGCCAGCCGGCGTGGGTGCTGTTCGTGTCGATCGCGCCCGAGCTCGTCGACGTCAACGTCCACCCGGCCAAGGCCGAGGTGCGGTTTCGCGACGGCCGCGCGGTGCACCAGGCGCTGCTGCACGCGGTGCAAGAGGCGCTGGCGCCGTCGCGCGCGCACGCGCCCGGTGCGCCCGGCGCCTCGCCGGGCGCGATTGGCGCGACCGGCCTGACCGCCGCGACCGGCGCGACCGGCGCGTACCCCGACCCGCCGCCCGCGCCGCCGTCGTCGGTCGCCGAACCGCCGGCGCCGGGGTGGCGGCACGGTGCGACGATCGACCGGTCGTCGGCGGCGCGCGGCGCCGGCCTCGATGCGTGGGCGGCGTTGTTCGATCGCGCCACGCCAGTGGGCAGCGATCGCGTGCCGACGGCGGCGGACTTGGCGGAAGAGGCTGAGCCCGCCGCCGGCCACGGCGCAGGCGGCGACGCGTGGTCGGCCGCGTGGCCGCTCGGTCGCGCGATCGGCCAGATCGGCGGCGCCTACGTGCTGGCCGAGAACGCCGACGGTCTCGTCGTCGTCGACATGCACGCCGCGCACGAGCGCATCGTCTACGAGGGCTTGAAGCGGGCGGCTGCGGCCGACGGTGCGCTGCCGGCGCAACCGCTGCTGATCCCGCTGACCGTCGCGGCCACCGCCGACGAGGTCGCGACCGCCGAGGCCGAGCGCGACGCACTGCTGCAGCTCGGCTTCGACGCCGCGCCGCTCGGTGCGGGCACGCTCGCGCTGCGCAGCCGCCCGGCGGCGGTCGACACCGCGGATCTGGGCGAGCTGCTGCATGCGGTGCTTGCCGGTCTGGCGCAGGTCGGCGCCGCGGGCGGGCAGCGGGTCGTCGACCGCGTGCGCGACGACGCGCTGGCGACGATCGCCTGCCACGCCGCGGTGCGCGCGAACCGGAAGCTGACGCTGCCCGAGATCGACGCGCTGCTGCGCGAGATGGAACGCACCGACCGCGCCGACACCTGCAACCACGGCCGGCCGACGTGGCGCCAGCTGCCGCTGAAGGCGCTCGACGCGCTGTTCCTGCGCGGCCGTTGAAGGAAAGAAAGGGCGTCGCGCTTGGCCCGTCTGCGCCCGCCCACCCGCCGCTGGTCGGTCGCGCCGCTGTGGTGGTGGCAGCGGTGGCGCTACGGCGCGGTGCTCGAGCCGACGCAGCTGTGGTCGCGGACGCCGCGCACGATGCGCGCGTTTCTGCGCCTGTTCGGCGCGCTGCGCCGCCGCTCGTCGCCGCTGGCGCCCGAGCTGCGCTCGCTGGTCGCGGTGCGCGTGTCGCAGGCGATCGGCTGCGACTTCTGCGTCGACATGAATGGATCGTTCCTGCTCGGCGCCGGCGCGAGCGACGACAAGCTGTTCAAGCTGGCCCACTGGCACGACGAGGCAATCTATTCGACCGCCGAACGCGTCGCGCTCGAATACGCCGACGCGATGACGGCGACGCCACCGCGCGTGACCGACGAGCTGTTCGCACGTCTGCGGTCGGTCTACACCGACGACGCGGTCGTCGAGTTGACCGCGCTCGTCGCGTTCCAGAACCTGTCGGCGCGCTTCAACCAGGCGCTCGGCGCCCAGGTGCACGGCTTCTGCCGCGTGCCCCCGGCGGCGGCGCGCGCCGACACCGGGCGTCGACCGCCGGCTTGAGCCGCAGCGCGCGGCGCGCGCCGCGGTCCGAGCCGGGTCGAACTATGCCGCGAGCAACTGCCGCAGCACGAACGGCAGGATGCCGCCGTGGTGGTAGTAGTCGACCTCGATCGCGGTGTCGATGCGCAGCGTCACCGGCACACGGCGCGGCTTGCCGGTCGCGCCGGTGATCACGAGCGTCGCGTCCGACAGCGGGCGGATCGGCTCGTCGAGCAGCACGTCGACGACCTCGTCGCCGACGAGCTCGAGCGTCTCCCAGCTCGTTCCCGCCTTGAACTGCAGCGGCAGCACGCCCATGCCGATCAGGTTGCTGCGGTGGATCCGCTCGAAACTGCGCGCGACGACCGCCTTGATGCCGAGCAGCGCCGTGCCCTTGGCGGCCCAGTCGCGGCTCGACCCGGTGCCGTATTCCTCGCCGGCGAAGACGACGGTCGGCGTGTTCGTTTCGGCGTAGCGCATCGCCGCGTCGTAGATCGACATCTGCTCGGCGCCGCCCGACCCCGGCGCGCCGGAGCGGTACAGCGTCCAGCCGCCTTCGACGCGCGAGCCGTCGGGCTTGGCCGGGATCATCAGGTTCTTCACGCGGACGTTGGCGAAGGTGCCGCGCATCATCACGTCGTGGTTGCCGCGGCGCGCGCCGTAGCTGTTGAAGTCGGCCTTGAGCACGCCCTTGCCGATCAGCCAGCGACCGGCCGGCGTCGTTTCCTTGAAACTGCCGGCGGGGCTGATGTGGTCGGTGGTGATGCTGTCGCCGAACAGCCCCATGATCCGCGCACCCTTGACGCCGGCGACCAGCGGCGGCGGCTGCATCGTGAAGCCGGCGAAGAACGGCGGCTCGGCGATGTAGGTGCTCTCGGGCCAGCTATAAACGTTGCCGGCGTCGCCCTCGATCTGCTGCCACAGCGCGCCGGGGTCGGTCTTGACCTTGTCGTAGTTGGCGCGGAAGGCGTCGCCGTCCATCGCGTGGCGCATCAGCGCGTGGACCTCGTCGCTCGTCGGCCAGACGTCCTTGAGCATCACCGGCCGGCCGTCGGCACCGGTGCCGAGCGGCTCGGTCAGCAGGTCGCGTGTCACCGTGCCGGCGATCGCGTAGGCGACGACCAGCGGCGGGCTGGCGAGGAAGTTGGCCTTCAGGTTCGGGTGGATCCGCGCTTCGAAGTTGCGGTTGCCCGACAGAACCGCGGCGCAGACGAGGTCGTTGGCGACGATCGCCTCGTTGAATTCGGGCGCGAGGTCGCCGGCGTTGCCGATGCACGTCGTGCAGCCGTAGGCGGCGACGTTGAAACCGAGCCGCTCCAGAGACGGCAGCAGCCCGGCCTTGCCGAGGTAGTCGGTGACGATCCGCGAACCCGGCGCAAGCGACGTCTTGATGTGCTTGGCGACCGTCAGCCCGGCTTCGACCGCCTTCTTCGCGAGCAGCCCGGCGGCGAGCAGCACGCCGGGGTTGCTGGTGTTGGTGCAGCTCGTGATCGCGGCGATCAGCACGTCGCCGTCGCGAAGCTCGACGCCGGCGGCGGTGCGCACCGGCTGCATGAACTTCTCGGCCGGCTGGTTGAAGCCGTTGTCGGCGACCGGCAGGCTGTACAGCGTGCGAAATCGGCTCGACAGCTTCGCCAGGTCGATGCGGTCCTGCGGCCGCTTCGGCCCGCTCAGGCTCGGCGTCACCGTCGACAGGTCGAGC
>CBDUBX010000015.1:0-24331 GCA_965365495.1 uncultured Burkholderiales bacterium | reverse complement strand
TCGGCAAGATCACGCTGTTCTTCGCCGCCGGCGCGATCTACACCGCCGCGCACAAGACCGAGATCAGCCAGCTCGACGGCATCGGCCGTCGGATGCCGTGGACGATGGGCGCGTTCGCGATCGGTGCGCTGTCGATGATCGGCCTGCCGCCGGCCGCCGGCGCGGTGTCGAAGTGGTTTCTGCTGTCGGGCGCGATGGCCGCGGAGCACTGGCCGGTCGTCGGCGTCGTCGCGCTGAGCACGCTGCTCAACGCCGGTTACTTCCTGCCGATCGTCTGGCGTGCGTTCTTCGTTGCGCCGCCGGCCGACGGCCTCGACGCCGACGTCCACCCCGCGCGCCCCGCGCACGACGGCCACGCCGCGCACGGCGAAGCGCCGTGGCCGATGGTCGCCGCGCTGACCGCCACCGCGGCCGCAACCGTGGCGCTGTTCTTCGCGCCCGACGTCGCGCTCGGCCTGGCGCAACAGCTCGTCGCCACGGCGGCCTCGCGATGAACGCACCGCCGCGCCGTCACTGGCTCGACGACCCGCGCCACGTGCGCTGGCTGTGGCGCGGCTTTCTCGTCGTGCTTGCGGCCACCGTCGTCGCCGAGGCCTTCGTCGGGCTGCACCCGCACTTCGGCGTCGACGCGGTGTTCGCTTTCAATGCCTGGTACGGCTTTGCCGTCTGCGCGTTGATGATCGTCGGCGCAAAAGCGCTGGCCTGGTTGCTGAAGCGCGGCGACGCGTACTACGGCGACGCCGACGCGCCGGTACACCCCCCGCCGCCCGACCCGAGTCCCGACGAAGATGCCTGACGCGTGGGTCGTCCACCCGGGGCTGGTGCTGGTCGCCGGCGGCATCGCGCTGTTCTGGCTGCGCGGCACGGCGCGCACCGCCGCGACGCTGGCGCTGCCGCTGATCGCGCTGGCGCTGGTCTGGCGCATCGGCGACGGCGCGCAGTGGCAGGTCGGATTCGTCGGCCACACGCTGACGCCGCTGGCAGGCGACGCGCTGTCGCGCTTGTTCGCGACGATCTTCGCGTTGATGGCTGCCGCCGGCGGGCTGTTCGCGCTGCGCCAGCCGAGCCGGCTCGAAGTGCCCGCTGCCTACGCCTACGCCGGCTCGGCGATCGGCGTCGTCTTCGCCGGCGACTGGCTGACGCTGTTCGCGTTCTGGGAGGCGATGGCGATCGGCTCGACGCTCGTGCTGTGGGGCGGCGGCAGCGCGGCGTCGTACCGCGCCGCGCGGCGCTACCTGATCGTCCACCTGCTCGGCGGCGTGGCGCTGTTCGCCGGCATCGCCGGCCACGTCAACGACACCGGCAGCGTCGCCGCTGGCCCGCTCGCGCTCGACACGCCGGCGCAGTGGCTGATCCTCGCGACGATGCTCGTCAACGCCGGCGCGCCGCCGCTGTCGGCGTGGCTGCCCGACGCCTATCCCGAGGCGTCGTACAGCGGCACGGTGTTCCTGTCGGCGTTCACGACCAAGACCGCGGTGTACACACTGATCCGCGGCTTCGCCGGGACCGAACTGCTCGTCTGGGTCGGGCTGTTCATGGTTTTCTACGGCATCGTCTACGCGCTGCTCGAGAACGACATGCGGCGCATCCTCGCCTATTCGATCGTCAACCAGGTCGGGTTCATGGTCGCGGGCATCGGCATCGGCACCGAGATGGCGGTCAACGGCGCGGCGGCGCACGCCTTCGTCCACATCCTCTACAAGGCGCTGCTGTTGATGTCGGCCGGGTCGGTGCTCCTGATGACCGGGCAGCGCAAGTGCTCCGAGCTCGGGGGGCTGTTCCACTCGATGCCGCTGACCACCGTCTGCGGCAGCGTCGGCGCGCTGGCGATCTCGGCGTTCCCGCTAACGTCGGGCTTCGTCGCCAAGTCGATGATTTCGCAGGCCGCCGCCGACGGCCATTTGCAGACCGTGTGGCTGTTGCTCACCGCGGCGTCGGCCGGCGTGTTCCTGCACGCCGGCATCAAGTTCCCGTGGTTCGTGTTCTTCCAGAAGGACTCGGGTCTGCGTCCGCCCGACCCGCCGGCGCCGATGCGCTGGGCGATGGTGCTGCTGGCGGTGGCCTGCATCGCGATCGGCATCTTTCCGCAGGCGCTCTACGCGCTGCTGCCGCATCCGGTCGACTTCGTGCCGTACACCGCGGCGCACGTGCTGACGCAGACGCAGCTGCTGCTGTTTTCGGGGCTCGCGTTCTTCGCGATGCTGCCGCTGCTGAAGCGCACGTCGACGATCACGCTCGACACCGACTGGCTGTGGCGCCGCGCCGGACCGGCGCTGGTGCGGACGGCGGCGGCGGCGCTGCGCGCCGGCAACGTGCGACTGCGCGGGGCGGTGCGCGCCGGCGGCGACGCGCTGCTCGCCGTCGGCGAGCGCGTCGTCGGCCCGCACAGCCGCTTCTCGCGCACCTGGCCGACGGGCTCGATGGCCGTGTCGGTGCTGGCGCTGCTGCTCGCCTACCTGCTGCTGTACTACCTGTAGCCGGCGGCGAGTTCTACTCGTCGACGAAGCGCGCGAAGTCGGCCACCGGCGCGCGCTCGGTGACGAGCGTGTTCTCGACCGCGTGCGGGTCGGCGTGGCCGAGCGCCATGCCGCAAACGAGCATCACGTGCGCGGGCAGTTGCAGCTCGCTCGCGACGACGCGGTGGTACGGGGTGAACGCCGCCTGCGGGCACGTCGCCAGACCGCGCGCCTGTGCCGCGACCATCACGTTCTGCAGGAACATGCCGTAGTCGAGCCAGCTGCCTTGCTGCAGCACGCGGTCGATCGTGAAGATCAGCCCGACCGGCGCGTCGAAGAAGTCGTAGTTGCGCGCATGCTGCGCGTGCATCCGCGGCTTGTCGCCCTTGGCGATGTCGAGCAGCCCGTACAGGTCCCAGCCGACCTTGCGTCGGCGCTCGATGTACGGCGTGCGCCACTCGGTCGGGTAGTAGGCGTACTCCTCGGCGTGGCGCGTGCGCTCGACCGGGTCGTCGTCGACCGCGTGGATCGCCTGCGACAGCCGACGCTTGGCCGCGCCGGTGAGCACGTGCACCTGCCACGGCTGGGTGTTCGTTCCCGACGGCGCGCGCGCCGCGACGTCGAGGATCTCGGCGACGACCTCGGGCGGCACCGGCGTCGGCAGAAAGGCGCGCGTCGAGCGGCGCGACGCGATCGCGTGGTCGACGGCGGCCGCGGCGGCGGCGATGTCGGGCGGCGTCATGCCGCCGCCGCCACGGCCAGTGCGTCGACCGCCGCGCGCAGCGGCGGCGGCAGCGCCACCGGGCGGCGCGTCGCACGGTCGACGTAGACGTGGGTGAAGCGGCCGAGCGCGGCGCACTCCGGTGCGTCGTCGCCGAACAGCGCGATCTCGTAGGTCACGCTCGACCGCCCGACTCGGGCGACGCGCACGCCGGCGACGATCTCCTGCGGAAACGCCAGCGGCGCGAAGTAGTGGCACTGAGTGTGTGCGACGAAGCCGACGACGTCGCCGTCGTGAATGTCGAGCGCGCCGGCGTCGATCAGGTAGCGGTTCACCGCGGTGTCGAACAGGCTGTAGTGGACGACGTTGTTCAGGTGGCCGTAGACGTCGTTGTCCAACCAGCGGGTCGTCAGCGCGGTGTGGTGGACGAAGGCGTGGCGCGGCAGCGGCGACGGGCGGTCGGTCATGCGGGGATTGTTGCAGCCGGCCGCCGGCGGCCGCGGTCGCGCCGGTTGAGGCGACCACGAAACCGAGCGCTTCGTCTAAATCGCGACGATTCATGTTGCGCTGCACAAAATGGCGTATAGTCACGCTCATGTTGCAGCGCAGCATGCAGCCTCTCGGCGCGGCAACCTTCCCCTTTGCCCACCACCTGGAGATCGAAATGACCCCGTTCACCGCCGAACAACTGAATGCCGCCCACAAGGCCAACCTCGAAACCCTTTTCGGCCTGACCAACAAGGCGTTCGAAGGCGTCGAGAAGCTCGTCGAGCTGAACCTGCAGGTCGCGCGCACGACCCTCGCGGAAGCCGCCGACACGGCGATTGCTGCGGCGTCGGTTAAGGACGTGCAGGAACTGCTCGCGCTGCAGGCCGGCCTGCTGCAACCCGCCGCTGAAAAGGCCGCCGCCTACAGCCGCCACCTCTACGAGATCGTCGCCGGCACCAACGCCGAAGTGACCAAGGTCGCCGAGGAGCAGCTCGCCGAAGGCCAGCGCAAGATGATGGCGCTCGTCGACACCGCCGTGAAGAACGCCCCGGCCGGCACCGAAAGCGCGGTCGCGATGGTCAAGTCGGCCGTTGCCGCGGCGAACAACGCCTACGAAAGCGTCAACAAGGCCGCCAAGCAGGCGACCGAGGTCGCCGAAGCGAACTTCCAGGCGATGACCAACACGGCAGTCGCCGCGACGAAGCAAGCCACGTCGAAGGG
Source organism: uncultured Burkholderiales bacterium (assembly GCA_965365495.1). Lineage (GTDB taxonomy): Bacteria > Pseudomonadota > Gammaproteobacteria > Burkholderiales > Burkholderiaceae_C > Rubrivivax. The sequence goes on along the minus strand of CBDUBX010000015.1, from coordinate 19,945 downwards.
CAAGCGCGCCGCGTGACGCGCGGCGGTTGAACTTTCCGCGGTCCGGGCCGTCTATCCCGGGCCGGGGGTTCCGCCCCCGGTCTCTCGTGTGGAAGGTTCCTCCTCTGCGCCTTTGACAGGTGCTTTCCGGCCCGGTCGCAAGACCGGGCCGCTTTGTTTCTGAGCCCGGTGTGCGCTGCTTAATTCCGGTGCAGCATAAGCAAGCGACGATTCAGTCGTTCCCACGCTGGTAACGCCTCCATAGAGTCCGCCCCGTTGTGATTCGGGCGCGGGTTTTCGCATGGAGGGTTGGGCGGTACTCAGCGGTTTCGGCGTCGGCGCCATCGTCGGTCTCACCGGCGTCGGCGGCGGCTCGCTGATGACGCCGTTGTTGATGGGCGCTTTCGGGCTGCCGCCGGCAGTGGCGATCGGCACCGACCTGTGGTTCGCCGGGTTGACGAAATCGAGCGGCGCGTGGGTGCACCACGGCCTCGGCCACGTCGACGTCCGTGCCACGCGGCTGCTGCTCGCCGGCAGCGTGCCGGCGACGGTGGCGACGATCGCCGCGATGCATGCCACCGGCGTGACGCGCGGCTGGTCGAGCGCGCTGACCACCGCGCTCGGCATCGCGCTGTTGTTCACGGCCCTCGCCGTCGCCTACCGCAGCGGCTGGCAGACGGTCGGGCTGCGCATCGAACGCTGGTTGCCGCCGGCGCGGCGCGACGCGGCGACGGTGTTCGCCGGCGCCGCGCTCGGCGTGCTCGTTTCGCTGAGCTCGATCGGTGCCGGCGCGATCGGCGCGATGCTGCTGCTGCTGCTGTACCCGCGGCTGCCGACGCAGCGCCTCGTCGGCACCGATATCGCGCACGCGGTGCCGCTGACGCTCGTCGCCGGCATCGGCCACGCGACGCTCGGCCACGTCGACTGGGCGCTGCTCTGCGCGCTGCTGGTCGGCTCGATCCCCGGCATCTGGCTCGGCGCGCGGGCGACGCGCTGGCTGCCCGACCGCCTCGTGCGCGGCGTGCTGTGCGCGTCGCTGGTCGGCGCCGGCGTCAAGGTGCTCAGCTGAGCCGCGCATCGCCGATGTACGCCTACACCGACGCCGACCGCCTGCTCGTGCGCCAGCGCGCCCGGCAGTATCGCGACCAGCTCGAGCGCCACCTGCGCGGCGAGCTGCCCGACGACGACTTCCGGCCGCTGCGGCTGCAGAACGGCTGGTATGTGCAGCGCCACGCGCCGATGCTGCGCGTCGCGATTCCGTACGGCGAACTCGCCAGCCGCCAGTTGCGCCAGCTGGCGCGCATCGCGCGCGAGTTCGACCACCGCGACGCCGGCCTGCCGACCGAGCGCGGCGGTTACGGCCACTTCACGACGCGCCAGAACCTGCAGTTCAACTGGATCCCGCTTCCGCGCAGCGCCGACGTGATGGACCTGCTCGCCGACGCCGACCTGCACGGCATCCAGACCAGCGGCAACTGCATCCGCAACATCACGACCGACGCCTTCGCTGGCATCGCGCCCGACGAGGTCGTCGACCCGCGGCCGTGGTGCGAGCTGCTGCGCCAGTGGAGCACGCTGCACCCGGAATTCGCTTTCCTGCCGCGCAAATTCAAGATCGCCATGACCGGCGCGCGCGAAGACCGCGCCGCGACCGGATGGCACGACGTCGGGCTGACAGTCGTGCGCAATGCCTCGGGCGACGTCGGCTTCCGCGTCGCCGCCGGCGGCGGCATGGGACGCACGCCGCTGATTGCGCGCGAATTCCACGCCTTCGTGCCGTGGGACGAGATCGTCGTCTACCTCGAAGCGCTGGTCCGTGCCTACAACCTCTACGGCCGGCGCGACAACCTCTACAAATCGCGCATCAAGGTCCTCGTCCGCGCCGAGGGCCAGGCGTTCGTCGACGCGGTCAACGCCGAATTCGACCGCCTGCGCGCCGACCCGCTGACGCCGCGCATCCCCGCGGCCGAGCGCGACCGTGTCGCAGCGTGCTTCGCGCCGCCGCCGGGGATCGCAGCGCCCGAGGCGCTCGCCGCGCTAGCAGCAGCCGACCCCGCCGCGACGCCCGCTTACGCCCGCTGGGTCGAACGCAACGTCCATGCGCACCGCATTGCTGGCTACCGCGCGGTGACGTTGAGCCTCAAGCGCGCCGGCCAGGCGCCCGGCGACGTCACCGCGCTGCAAATGGACGCCGCCGCCGACCTCGCCGACCGCTACAGCCACGGCGAACTGCGCGTCACGCACCAGCAGAACCTGCTGCTGCCGTGGGTGCGCGCGGACGAGTTGCCGGCGTTGTGGGCCGCCGCCCGCGCGCACGGCTTCGCGACGCCGAACATCGGTCTGTTGACCGACGTCATCGCCTGCCCCGGCGGCGACCTGTGCGCGCTGGCCAACGCGCGGTCGCTGCCGATCGCCGCGGCGATCGCCGAGCGCTTCGACGACCTCGACGCGCTGCACGACATCGGCGACGTCGATTTGCACATCAGCGGCTGCATCAACAGCTGCGGCCACCACCACAGCGGCCACATCGGCGTGCTCGGCGTCGACAAGGATGGCAGCGAGTTCTATCAGCTGACGCTCGGCGGTGCCGACGGCAGCGCGCGCGGCGGCGCCGCCACGCCCGGCCGCGTCGTGGGCCCGGCGTTCGGCGCGAACGAGGTCGTCGACGCGATCGACGCCGTCGTCGAAACGGTGCTGCGTGAACGCCGTGCCGGCGAGCGCTTCGTCGACACGCTGCGCCGCGTGCCGGCCGCCGCGTGGCGCGAGGCGACCGACGCGGTGCGCCGCGCCGAGGTCGCCGTCTGAGCTCGGCCGGTCGACGTCGCCCGAACCGTCTTTGATCGATCGCAATGGACATCCTCGACGCCACTGCCGCGCTGCCCGACGACGCGACGCACGTCGCCAACGACGACGACGTCGTCGCACGCGCCGGCGACTGGCCGCGCGACGCGACGCTCGCGTTGCAGTTCCCGAAATGGACTGACGGCCGCGCGTATTCGCAGGCGGTGCTGCTGCGCCGTCGGCTCGGCCACGTCGGCCGTCTCGTCGCCGTCGGCGACGTCGTCGTCGACATGCTGCCGCTGCTCGCGCGCTGCGGCTTCGACGCCGCACGGCTGCGCGCCGGGCAGAACGCGCAGCACGCGCGCCGCGCGTTCGACTTCGTGACCGTGCGCTACCAGCGCGACCCGGCGACGCCGGCGGCGCTGCCGTCACCGCGATGACCACCGCGATCGACCGCCACGCGCGCGCGACGCCCGGGTACGACGACCGCGTCGCCGCCGCGGTCGACGTGCTGCGCCGGGCCGCCGCCGACCACCCAGGGGCGGTGGTGCAAGCGGCGAGCCTCGGCGTCGAGGACATGGTCGTCACCGACCTGATCGCCCGCCACCGCCTGCCGATCGCCATCGCGACCCTCGACACCGGCCGGCTGCACCGCGAGACGCTCGAGCTGATCCCGGCGCTCGAAGCGCGCTACGGCGTCGCCGTCGAGCGCTGGTCGCCGCCCGGTGCAGCCGTCGTGCGCTTCGTCGCGCGCCAAGGCACGATGTCGATGCGCGACAGCGTCGAGCAGCGCCGCGCGTGCTGCGCGCTGCGCAAGCTCGAGCCGCTGGCGCGGATGCTGCACGGCCGCAGCGCATGGATCACCGGCCTGCGCCGCGGCCAATCGACCGACCGCGCCGCGGTCGAGCCGGTCGCGCGCGACGACGCCGGCCGCATCAAATACAGCCCGCTGGCCGCATGGTCGCAGGCCGATGTCTGGCACCACGTCGCGACAAACGACGTGCCGTACAACCCGCTACACGATGCGTTCTTCGCAAGCATCGGCTGCGAACCCTGCACCCGCGCCATCGCGCTCGGCGAAGAAGAACGCGCCGGCAGATGGTGGTGGGAAAACGACGCCGCCAAGGAGTGCGGGCTGCACAGCCCGCGCTCCGCCGCCGCGCCAGCGGCCGACTCGCGCAGCGAGGCGGGCGGCATCGTTTCGGCGCAGGCTCACATCGGCGCAGCCGATGTGAAGGGCGCGCCAGCGCCCGGCCGGAGCCAAAACAACGACGCCGCCAAGGAGTGCGGGCTGCACAGCCCGCGCTCCGCCGCCGCGCCAGCGGCCGACTCGCGCAGCGAGGCGGGCGGCATCGTTTCGGCGCAGGCTCACATCGGCGCAGCCGATGTGAAGGGCGCGCCAGCGCCCGGCCGGAGCCAAAACAACGACGCCGCCAAGGAGTGCGGGCTGCACAGCCCGCGCTCCGCCGCCGCGCCAGCGGCCGACCTGCGCCGCTACGAAAGCACCCGATGAACGCCCCGACCCCGATCGACCACCTGCTTCCCGGCCTCGACCACGCGCACTTGAACGCGCTGGAGGAAGAGGCGGTCTTCATCTTGCGCGAAGTCGTGGCCAGCTTCGAGCGGCCGGCGTTGCTGTTTTCGGGCGGCAAGGATTCGTGCGTGCTGCTGCGGCTGGCCGAGAAGGCGTTCAAGCGCCCGACCGGTGACGGCGCGTTCGCCGGGCGGCTGCCGTTGCCGTTGCTGCACGTCGACACGGGGCACAACTTCCCCGAAGTGATCGAGTTCCGCGACCGGCGCGTCGCCGAGATGGAAGCAACGCTCGTCGTCGCCCACGTCGAGGATTCGATCGCTCGCGGCACGGTGCGGCTTGCGCACCCGCTCGAGTCGCGCAACGGTCACCAGTCGGTGGCGCTGCTCGAAGCGGTCGAAGCGGCCCGCCACGACTGCCTCGTCGGCGGCGCACGCCGCGACGAAGAGAAGGCGCGCGCGAAGGAGCGCATCTTCAGCCACCGCGACGCGTTCGGCCAATGGCAGCCGAAGGAGCAGCGGCCCGAGCTGTGGACGCTGTTCAACACGCGGCTGCGCCCCGGCGAGCACTTCCGCGCGTTTCCGATCAGCAACTGGACCGAGCTCGACGTGTGGCTGTACATCGCTCGCGAACGCATTGCGCTGCCGCCGCTGTACTACGCGCACCCGCGCGCCGTCGTGCGCCGCCGGGGTCTGTTGGTGCCGGTGACCGACGTCACGCCGCCAGCGGCGAGCGACGTCGTCGAGACACTGTCGGTGCGCTTCCGCACGGTCGGCGACATGACGTGCACCTGCCCGGTCGAAAGCGACGCCGCGACCGCCGCCGACGTCGTCGCCGAGACGCTCGGCGTGTCGATCAGCGAGCGCGGCGCCACGCGCCTGGATGACCGCGCTTCCGACGCCGCGATGGAGCGGCGCAAGAAGGAAGGGTACTTCTGATGGCCGCTACCGCCCGCGCCGCGACGACCGCACCAGCGCCGCACCAAGCGCTGCGTTTTTTTACCGCCGGCAGCGTCGACGACGGCAAGAGCACGCTGATCGGCCGGCTGCTCTACGACTCGCGAGCGATCCTCGCCGACCAGCTCGACCAATTGCACGCGCGCGGCGGCCGCAGTGCCGCACACGGGCCCGGCTTCGACCTGAGCCTGCTGACCGACGGCCTCGAAGCGGAGCGTGAGCAAGGGATCACGATCGACGTCGCGTGGCGCTACTTCGCGACGCCGGCGCGCAAGTTCGTCATCGCCGACGCGCCGGGCCACGAGCAGTACACGCGCAACATGGTCACCGCAGCGGCCGGCAGCGATGCCGCGGTCGTGCTCGTCGACCTGACCAAGCTCGACCCGACGCACGGCACGCCGGCGCTGCTCGCGCAGACGCGGCGCCACGCGCTGCTCGCGCAACTGCTGCGCGTGCCGGCGATCGTCTTCGCGGTCAACAAGATCGACGCCGTCGCCGACCCGGCCGCGGCGTTCGCAGCGACGGCGCGCGCGCTCGAAGCGTTCGCTGCCGAAGCCGGCTTCGTCCCTGCCGGCATCGTGCCGGTGTCGGCGCTCCGCGGCGACAACGTCACCGCTGCCGCGGCGAGCGACTGGTACCGCGGGCCGACGTTGCTCTCGCTGCTGGAGTCGCTGCCGTGCGCGGCCACCGCCGATACCGACGCTGCAGGCCGCAGCGTCGACTTCGCGCTGCCGGTGCAGTACGTCGCGCGGCTCGACGACGGCCGCGGCGCTGGAACTCGCGTGCTGTGGGGGCGCGTCGCCGCCGGCCGCGTGCGCGCCGGCGACGCACTGCAGGTGTTTCCGAGCGGCGAAACGGCGCGCGTCGCCGCGCTGCACGGCAGCGGCGGCGCGCTCGCCGAGGGCGATGCCGTCGCCGCCGGCACGTCGGCCGGCATCGTCTTGGACCGCCCGCTCGACGTGTCGCGCGGCGACTGGCTCGCCGCGCCCGGCACGCAGCGCGCAGCGCAGCGCTTCGTCGCGACGCTCGCGTGGCTCGACGTCGACGCGGCCGAGCCCGGCCGTCGCTATTGGCTGCGCCACGGCCACCGCTGGGTGCAGGGCCGCATCGTCGCGATCGAGCACCGGCGCGACGTGCACACGCTGCGCCCCGAAGCCGCCGACCGCCTGGCGGTCAACGACATCGGCCGCGTCGGCATCGAGCTGCAGCAGCCGCTGCCGCTGATCCCCTACGCCACGAGCCGGGTCGGCGGCGCACTGATCGTCGTCGACGCGGCGACGCACCGCACCAGCGGCGCGCTGCTCGTCGAAAGCGTCGCATGACGGCGACGGCGCGACGGCCGACCGACGCGCCGCGCGGCCGCGTCTGCTTCGTCGGCGCCGGCCCCGGGTCGGCCGACCTCGTCACGCTGCGCGGCGCGGCACGGCTGGCTGCCGCCGACGTCGTCGTCGCCGACGCGCTGGCCGACCCGGCGCTGCGCGAACTCGCACCGCAGGCGCGCTGGATCGACGCCGGCAAGCGCGGCTTTCGCGCCGCGACCGACCAGCGCGCGATCGACGCACGGTTGGTCCGCGAGGCGCAGCGCGGCCGGCTGGTCGTGCGTCTCAAGGGTGGCGATCCGAGCGTCTTCGGCCGGCTCGAAGAGGAGATCGCCGCGCTCGACGCGGCCGGCGTCGCGTTCGAGATCGTTCCCGGCGTCACGGCGGCACTCGCCGCAGCGGCCGACGCGCAGCGCCCGCTGACGCGTCGCGGCCGCGGGCGCAGCGTCGCGCTGGCGTCCGCGATGACTGCGTCGGGTCGGTTGCAAGGCGACCGCGCCGCCGACACCACCGTCTACTACATGGCCGGGCGCCAGCTCGCCGCGCTGTCGCGCACGTTGCGCGCCGCCGGCTGGGAAGCCGCCACGCCGGTGTGCGTCGTGTCGCGCGCCGGCTGGCCCGACGCGATCGTCGGCGAGCACACGGTGGCCACGCTCGGCGAAGCGGTGCTGCTGCACGCCGGCCGGCCGACGGTCGTCACCGTCGGCTGCGGCGCGGTGCGCGTCGCCGCCGACCGCGCGTCGCCCGACGACGCCGAGTCGGGCTCCGCACCGGCCGCACAAGGCCGCGACCGCGCGAGGGCGACCGGCCGCGCGGCCGCGGTGCGCGGCGATACTCCGCGCCGCCGCATCGCGGGCGCCGCATAAAATCGCCGGCTTCGTGCGGGCCGCGCGGCGGCCCATTCCGTCATCGATCCCCGTTGCAATGACCCACGTCGTCCTCGAATCGTGCATCCGGTGCAAGTACACCGATTGCGTCGACGTCTGCCCCGTCGACTGCTTTCGCGAGGGCCCGAACATGCTGGTCATCGACCCCGACGAGTGCATCGACTGCGCGGTGTGCATTCCCGAGTGCCCGGTCAACGCGATCCTGCCCGAAGAGGACGTGCCCGCCGACCAGCTGCACTTCCTGAAGCTCAACGCCGAGCTCGCGCCGAAGTGGCCGAGCATCACCAAGCGCAAACCCGCGCTGCCCGAGGCCGAAGAGTTCAAGGACGTGAAGAACAAGCTCGACATGCTGCAGCGCTGACGCCCGCACGATGCAACCCGACACCGACCCCGCCGTCGCCGACACCGCCCGCCTGCACGACGCGCCCATCGAGACCGACGCGGTCATCGTCGGCGCGGGGCCGGTCGGGCTGTTCCAGGTGTTCGAGCTCGGCCTGCTCGAGATCAAGGCGCACGTCATCGACTCGCTGAACTACCCCGGCGGGCAGTGCATCGAGCTTTACCCCGACAAGCCGATCTACGACATCCCGGCGGTGCCGGTGTGCACTGGCCGCGAGCTGACCGACGCGCTGCTCAAGCAGATCGAGCCGTTTGGCGCAACCTTCCATTACGGCCAGGAAGTCACCGTCGTCGAGCGCCAGGACGACGGCCGCTTTCGCATCGAGACCGCGAAGGGCACGAAGCTGCTGACGAAGACGGTGTTCATCGCCGGCGGCGTCGGCTCGTTCCAGCCGCGCACGCTGAAGGTCGAGGGGCTCGACCGATTTGCCGACCGCCAGCTGTTCTACCGCGTGCGCAACCCGGCGCAGTTCGCCGGCAAGAACCTGGTCATCGTCGGCGGCGGCGACTCGGCGCTCGACTGGGCGCTGAACTTCGCGCAGGACGGCCCGCACAAGGCCGAGAGCGTGATCCTCGTGCATCGGCGCGACGCGTTCCGCGCCGCGCCGGCGAGTGTGGCCAAGATGCACGAGATGTGCGAAGCGTACGAGATGCAGTTCGTCGTCGGCCAGGTCACCGGCTTCGAAGAAGACGGCGACCGCCTCGCGCGGCTGAAGGTCACCGGTGCCGACGGCGTGACGCGCGTGCTGCCGGTGGAAATGCTGCTCGTGTTCTTCGGCCTGAGCCCGAAGCTCGGGCCGATCGCCGACTGGGGGCTCGGCATCGACCGCAAGCAACTGGTCGTCGACACCGAGAAGTTCGAGACCAACATCCCGGGCATCTTCGCGGTCGGCGACATCAACATCTACCCGGGCAAGAAGAAGCTGATCCTGTCGGGCTTCCACGAAGCCGCGCTCGCGGCGTTCGGCGCGTCGCCGTACGTGTTCCCGGAGAAGCGCGTGCTGCTGCAGTACACGACGACGAGCCCGAAGCTGCACAAGGTGCTCGGCGTCGAGTCGCCCGTGTTCGACTGATCGCGCTTCGCGCGGCGCGGTTCGCGCCGGCGTCGACACCAAGCCCGCCGCGTGCGGGCTTTTTCTTTTGTGCGCGGCGTGCGGCATCGCGTCGCGGGCTGCGCGCCGCATCGGTTGGCCGCGAGGCCTGCAATCCGTCGCGTCCGGTCCGCGCCGCGCCGCGTGGATAATCGCGCCCGGCCCGCGTCGCGACGCGGGTCGAACCGCTAGGGGTGTTGGCGACGCGTTCTCGACGCGTCGCCGACTGAGAAAGTCCCTTTGAACCTGATTGAGGTAATCCTCGCGCAGGGAAGCTATCGCGCCGACGCGCGCGCCGTCTCGATCCGACGGTGCCCGTGGCGGCGGGTCGCCGAGCTGTCGCGCATCGCTCGAGGCCCGCTGCTCCCATGCATCATCGCTTGCCCGTCCGTTCGGCGCTCGCCTGCGCCGCCGCCCTCGCCTGCGCCGCGACCGCGTCGGCGCAGGACACAGACCGCGCCGACCGCGTCACCGTCACCGGCCGCGCGCTCGTGCTTCCCGGTGTCGCCGGCTTCGCCGGTCACGCACCGCCGGCGCGAACGCCGCTGCAAACCGACGCTTGGGGCCAAGCCGCCCTGGCCGACGCCGGCGTCGGCGACCTGCAGGCGCTGACGCGGCTCGATGCCGGCGTTGCCGACGCCTACAACGCCGACGGCTACTGGAGCGGCGTCGCGGTGCGCGGCTACACGCTCGACAACCGCTACAACTACCGCCGCGACGGGCTGCCGATCAACGCCGAAACGGCGATCGCGCTCGAGAACAAGGAACGCGTCGAGTTGCTGAAAGGCATCAGCGGCGTGCAGGCCGGCACCAGCTCTCCGGGCGGGCTCGTCAACCTCGTTGTCGAACGCCCGGTGTCCGGGCTGCGGCAGGCGACATTGCAATGGCAGCAGCGCGGCAGCGTGCTCGCGGCGGTCGACTTCGGCGAGCGCTTCGGCGCCGATCGGCGCGTCGGCCTGCGCATCAACGCCGCGGCCGAACGGCTCGACCCGGTCGTTCGTGACACGCTCGGCCGGCGGTCGCTGTTCGCGCTGGCCGCCGACTGGCAGGCCACGCCCGACAGCCTATGGCAGGTCGAGTTCGAGTCCAGCCGCCAGCGCCAGCCGAGCGTCGTCGGCTACAGCCTGCTCGGCGACCGCGTGCCGTCGCCGCACGAGCTCGACCCGCGGCGCAACCTCAACGACCAGCCGTGGCGCCAGGACGTGCGCCTCGACGGCGACACCGCGTCGCTGCGCTGGCGGCAGCGCGTTGGTAGCGACTGGCGTTTCACGTTGCACGCACTGCGGCAGAAGCTCGACACCGACGACCGCACCGCTTTCCCGTTCGGCGTCTTCGACGCGGACTACGCCTGCGACGCGTGGTGCGATCGCTTCGCGCCCGACGGCACGTTCACGTACTGGGAGTACGTCAGCGACGGCGAGCGCCGCACCAGCGACGCGTTGCAGGCCGCGCTCGCCGGCTCCGCGGTGTGGGGCGAAGTGACCCATGCCGTCGAGGTCGGCGTGCTGCGCTCCCGTTTTCGCGCGCGGTTCGGCGAGCAGGTTTTCGACATCGCCGGCACCGGCCGCGTCGACGGCAGCCTCGTCGCGCCGCCATCGGCCGGCTTCACCGACGCCAACGTGAACCGAGACGAGCGCAGCACCGAGTTCTTCGTGCGGGACGCGATGCAGCTGACCACCGATCTGCAGCTGTGGGCTGGCTTGCGGCACGTGCGGCTCGACCGCGCCAGCGTGCGCACGTCGGCCGACACCGAAGGCAGTCTGCGCGCAACCGACTACTCGCGCAGCGAGAACTCGCCGTGGCTCGCGCTGACGTGGCAGGCCGCGCCGCAGACGATGGTCTACGCCAGCTGGGGTCGCGGCCTCGAAACCGACGTCGCGCCGAGCCGCGCACGTTACGCGAATGCCGGCGAATCGCTGGCGCTGCCGAGCCGCCAGGTCGAGGTCGGCGTCAAGCACGGCACCGAGCAGGTCGAAGCGTCGCTGACGCTGTTCGACATCGACCGCGCGCAGGCCGCCGACATCGGCGTCTGCGACGAAACGCCAGACAGCTGCGCGTGGCGCGTCGACGGCAGCGCGCGCCACCGCGGCGTCGAGGCGCTGTGGGTGCACACGACGGGCGCATGGAGCTGGCGCGTCGGCGCGATGTGGCTGCACGCCGAGCGCCGCGGCTCTGTGCGCCCCGGCGTGAACGGAGCACGGCCCGACAACGTGCCGGCGCGCACGCTGCGCGCCGGTGCCGAGTACCGCCCGCCCTGGTCGCCAGGGCTGGCGCTGCGCGCCGACGTCGTTGCCGAAGGCGATCGCGTCGTGCTGCCGTACGACGAATCGGTGCGAATCGGCGGCTGGGCGCGCGTCGACGTCGGCGCGCGCTACCGGCACGACGGCGACGACGGCACGCGCTACACATGGCGCGTCGGTATCGACAACGCGCTCGACCGGCGCGCTTGGAAAGAGTCGCCGTACCGCTTCGGCCACGCGTACCTGTACCCGCTCGAATCGCGCACGTGGCGCGCGTCGGTCGAGGTCGGGTTCTGACCGCAACGCCGCGTGCGCGACGACGTTCGCTGCGCGACCGGCCGGTATACTCGCCGGCTTCGTTTCCCCGATAGCTCAGTCGGTAGAGCGCCGGACTGTTAATCCGTAGGTCCCTGGTTCGAGCCCAGGTCGGGGAGCCAAGAAACACCAGAGCCAGCAGGTGAGCGCCTGCTGGCTTTCTTGCTTCTGTAGCCGCTTCGTTACCCGATCCGCCGCGCGCGTCAGGCAGCGGCCAGCGTGAAGCCGACGCGGGTGACGCCGCCTGCCGATTCGGCGAGCGTGCGGCCGGCGTGCATGCGCGCGATCGCGGCGACGATCGCCAGCCCAAGGCCGTGGTGCGGCTCGGTCGGGCAGCAGCGAGAGTCGTCGCCGCGGAAGAAGCGGTCGAAGAGCCGCGGCAGCTGCTGCGGCGCAATCGGCTCGCCGTCGTTCTGGACCACGACCTCGACCTGCTCGGCCGCGTCGGGCGCGATCCGCACGACGACCGTCGAGCCGTGCGCGGCGAACCGCGTCGCGTTGCCAAGCAGGTTCGACAGCGCGCGCTTGAACAGCGGCTCGTCGACCGGAACGACCGCGTCGCCGTCGATGCGCAGCTTCAACCCGGCGTCGTCGATCGCCGCTTCGTGGAACTCGCAGACCTGCCGCACGAGCGCAGCGAGGCTCACCGGCGCGCCGCGTCGCGCCACCGCGCCGCGGTCGGCGTTCGACAGGAACAGCATGTCGCTGACCATCGCCGACAGCCGCTGCATCTCCTCGAGGTTCGAGACCAGCGTCTCGCGCAGCGACTCGGCGCCGCGCTCGCGCGACAGCGCGACCTCGGTCTCGCCGATCAACGTCGCGAGCGGCGTTCGCAACTCGTGCGCGACGTCGGCGTTGAAGCCTTCGAGCTGCGCATAGGCCTGCTCGAGCCGCGCCATCAGCGCGTTGAACTGCTCGATCCAGGGCCTGAGCTCCTCGGCCGGGTCGGCGAGTGCGAGCCGCTGGTGCAGGCTTTGCGGAGAGATCGCGTTGGTCTGGCTGGCCAGCCGGCGCAGCGGCTCGAGCTGGCGCCGCACGTGCCAGCGCGCGCCGATGGCGACCACGCCGGTGGCTGCCAACGTGACCAGGGTCAGCAGCAGCGCCCAGCGTCGGCCCATCTCGGCGTCGGCGCCGAAGTCCATCGCGTAGCGCAAACGCAGCCCGCCACCGGGAAGCGTCGGCTCGTCGACCGTACGCTCGATCGTGCGCACGTGCCGGGAAGCGGCGATCGCCGGCGGCATCGGGTCGGCGTACAGCGTCCGGCCGTCGGCATGCAGCAGCTCGAGCCGCGACGTCGTGCGCATCGGCGCATCGCTCGACACCCGAGCCAGCACCTGCGCCTGCCCGCCGGCACGAGCCTCGACCGCGAGCAGGGCGGCGACCAGCTTGGCGCGCAACGCCAGCTCGCCGTCGTTGTGTTCCTTGATCAGCATGCTCAACGTCACCCACGAGGTGATCGACAGCGCGCCGAGCACGAGCGCCGTGAACAGCGACAGCTTGAGCGACAGCCGGCGGCTGATCGAATGGCTGCATGGCGACGCGTCGCAGACCGGCTTCATGCCGCGCGCTCCTCGAGGACGTAGCCCATGCCGCGGACGGTGTGCAGCAGCTTGCCGTCGAACGGATCGTCGAGCTTGGCGCGCAGGCGGCGCACGGCCACCTCGACGACGTTGGTGTCGCTGTCGAAGTTCATGTCCCACACCTGCTCGGCGAGCGTGGTTCGCGACAAAATCTGTCCGCGGCGGCGCAGCAGCAACACCAGCAGGTTGAACTCCTTGGCCGTCAGGTCGAGCCGCTGTTGCGCGCGCTGCGCCTTGCGCGCGAGCAGATCGACTTCGAGGTCGCCCATCGCCAGCGTCGTCGTCGGCGCGGCGTGGCTCGCCGCGCCGCGGCGCAGCAGCGCACCCACGCGCGCCAGCAGTTCGGAAAACGCGAACGGCTTGACGAGGTAGTCGTCGGCGCCCTGCTCGAGCCCGCGCACGCGGTCTTCGACTTTGTCGCGTGCCGTCAGCATCAGCACCGGCGTGCGCTTGCCCGCGGCGCGCAGCGCGTTCAGCACGCCGAAGCCGTCGACGCCGGGCAGCATCAGGTCGAGCAGCACGAGGTCGTAGTCGCCGCCGGTCGCCAGGCGGCGGCCTTCGATGCCGTCGTGCGCGACGTCGACCACGTGTCCGTTCTCGCTCAGCCCCTTGTGCAGGTATTGCGCGACCTTGACTTCGTCTTCGACCACGAGCAATCGCATGCGCGGATTGTCTCGCGCCGATCCGTGGCTCGGGATTACGAATTTGTCATCGAGCTGTCGGGCAACGCGCGGCTTCGGTTTTCAGACTTCGTTGCGTGGTCGGTAGCAGGCCGGCCACCCACCCACCCCACTCAGGAGCCCCAGCCATGAAGACCCCTTCGATCGTCACTGCCGCGCTCATCGCCGCCACTTCCGCGACGGCTGCTTACGCCGCCGGCGTGCAAGGCGAAGCCACCTACGAATATCCGCGACCCGCGGTGTCGGCCGCGAGCCGCGCCGACGTGCGCGCCGACGCCATCGCCGCGCGCCATGCAGGCCTGCCCGTCGGCGGCGAGCACAGCGGCGTCGACGGGCGTGCCGTCGAAGCAAGCACCCTGACCCGCGACGAAGTCCTTGCGCAGTTGCGCGACGACCAGCCGTACGCGACCGATCTGCGCGCCGAACCCCACGGCTTCACGGTCGACGTCGTCGAGCCGTACGCGCCGACGCTCGCGCGTCGCTGATCGATCCGTCACCCCACGTTGGAGCCCGAACCATGAAAGCCTTCCCCGTCGTCGCCGCCGCCGCCTTCGCTGCCGCTGCGTTGTCCACGCTGTCGCAAGCCGCCGTCTTGCAAGGCGAAGCGACCTACGACCTTCCGCAGCCGGTGGCGTCGGCCGTCAGCCGCGCCGACGTGCGCGCCGAGGCGATCGCTGCGCGCCAAGCCGGGCGGATCGTCGGCGGCGAGCACAGCGGCGTCGCCGACGCGACCGATGCCGCAAGCACGCCGACGCGTGACGCCGTGCGGGCGCGGATCGGTGACGGCCGGCCGTCGCAAGAGGCGCTGCGCGCCGAGCCGTACGGCTTCACGGTCGCCGTCGATTCGATCCACGGATCGACCGACGGATCGATCGCGAAGGTTGCGCAGAGGTGATCGGCCTGCCGGGCGGGTCGCCGGCACCGTGTCGTGCGTGACGGTCGCGCAGGCGCGCCGGTGCGTCTGCCGCAAGGCGGTGCGTCGCGCCGACCCGCGCAGCGCCCACCCGCTGCGCAAGCGCCGCCAGGCAGTGCTCGCCTTCGACCGTCCGGTGATCGACGCTACAGCGAGAACGGCACCCGCAGCCCCAGCGTCACGTCGGCAGCGTCCGGCGTCACCCCGGCGCCGAGCGAGAAGTTCAGTGACGTGCGTTCGTCGAGCCGGTACGAATAGCCGAACATCAGCGTACCGAGCTGCGCCCGGATCGACCCCGGCACGGTGATGCCGTTCTGCTTCGTCGGGGCCACCGAGTTGTGGTCGTAGCCGACGCTGAACGACGATCGTTCGTTCAATGCGAGCCCGATGCCGACATTGAAGCCGAGCACCGCGCCCGGCGCGATGCGACCCAGCGACTCGCGCTCGCCGTCGCGCACGGTGCGGAACACGTCGTCGCGCGCGAAGTTGTGCAGGTAGCTGAAGGTGCCGAACAGCACCGCCGGGTCCGACGGCTTCAGCCAGGTCAGACCGGCCTGCAGCGAATGGAAGCCGGAGCCGGTGGGCAGCGTCAGCGGCTGCCCGGTACCGGTGGTGTTGCCGACGCAGCGTGTCTCGCAATCGGTGACGACCTCGAACGGGTCGCGCCCGGTGCGCGACTTGTAGCGCAGCGAGCCGATCATCAGCGGCAGCGCGCCATTGCCGGTGGTCAACTGGTAGCGGCCAGCGATCTCGACGTCGCCGATCGCCTGACCACTGGCACCGACCACTGTGTCGACCGAACTGCCGGTGGCGATCTCGCGCGCCTTCGTCGTGTCCGAGCGGTACAGGTACGGCACCCGCGCCTCGAGCTCGAAACGGCGGCTGACGCCGAAGCGCGCGGCGATCGCAGCCGTCGTCGTGTTGCGCTTGACCTCGCGCACGTCGATCAGCCCCACCAGCAGCGCCGGCACGATCGTGTAGCCAAGCAGCGTGACGCGGTTGTTCGACGAATTGCTGTACTGGATCGACGGCTCGATGACCACGCCGCCCGCCGGAGTCAGCACGCTCGGTTCCTCGAAGATCGGCGCCGGCGTGCGCGCCGGCGCCGTGTCGCCGCGCGGCGGGGCGGCCACGATCGGCGTGCCGCCGGCAACGGCGGTGACCGCGGCGTTGCCCACCGGCGCAGGCGCTGCCTGCCCACCGCGTCGCTCCGCCAGTACCTGCTCGCCGACGGCGCGACGCAGCGCCTGCAGCGCGTCCTGCTCGCGTTCCAGCGTGCGCTGCAGCTCGGCCAGGCGTTGCACCTGCTCGTTGATGCGCGCGTTCAGCGCGTCGAGGTCGGCGCTGCTGCGCGCCGGGGCTTGCGCCAGCGCTGCGGAAGCGGCGCCGAGCAGCGCCACAGCGGCCAGTGATCGGGTGGGGTGTGTCATGCGACCTCGGGTCTGGGAGATGGAAAACAGCGCGAGAGCGAGGTGAGCGCGTCAGCGCGGCGCGAGCGGCTGCGCCAACGCATCGAGCAGCGTCGTCGCCGCGGCGGCGCCGCGCAGCAGGCGCAGGCTGTTGCTGCTGGCATCGACGACGGTCAGGCTGCGGATCGACTGGCCGTCGAGCGCGTTCTGGATCAAGGTGACGCCGGCACCGGCGCCGGGCGTGGCCGACACGTGACCCTGGCCGTGATTGACGAGCGTCAGGCCCGCCAGCGCCTGTTGCAGACCCTGCGCCTGCGACGCGGTGATGCGCGACAAGTCGGGCAGGTGCACGCGGTGCTCGGCAACCAACGCGCCGTTGATCGTCACCGCGCGGTGGATGCCGAACGACGCCTGCAGCCCGCCGCCGAAATCGAAGCCGCCGCGCTGCGCGGCCAGTCGTTCGGCGCTGACCGGCGTGCACGGCGCGCAGTTGCCGAGCGCCGGCGCGGCAGGTCCCGCAGCGGCCGACCCCAATGGTGCCGCGCCGAGCGCAAGCCAGCACAGCAAGATCTTCACGAGCGATCGGAGGCGGCGCATCGGCGTCAATTCTCGTTGACACCCAGGCGCGGGATCGTCAGCGCGCCGAGCGAGTCGCGCGCCACGCCGCTGGCCAGCGGCGCCGCCGGATGCTGCAGCCAGTCGGCCGCGTTGTTGAAGGTGGCCAGCAGCTGACGGTTGTGGATCACGAACAGCAGCCGGTTCTGCCACAGCTGCTCGAAGCGCGCCCGCGGCAACGCGCGCGTGCCGGTGGCCGAATCGCCGATCAGCACGCGGCCGTCGCGCAGGCCCTTGACGACGACGAAATGCTGGTAGCCGTGGTCGCTGATCAACACGATCGCCGGAACGCGCGCCTCGGACAGTTCGTCGAGCGGCAGCTCAAAGCCGTCGGCCTCGAAGCCGCGCCGCGCGAGGTATTGCTTCATGTCCAGCATCGAGAAGCCTTCGCGCTCGATGCGCTCGGCTTCGCCGTGGCGGAACATCTCGGCGAACACGGTCTCCTCGCCGGTCGGCGTGCCGTAATGGTAGGTCAGCAGCGTGGCGACCGCCGCCGAGCCGCAGCTGAAGTCGTACTGCTGGCGCATCGTGGCCGCGTAGCGCGCGCCGACCTGCGTCTGCACCGGCACCGCATACGTCGCGCCGTGCACGAACTGCACCGCGGCCGGCCCGGCCTGGGCCGCGGCCAGCGCGCAGCAACCGCCGAGCGTCGCGGCGATCCGGCGAAGGCTTCGAGAACGCGTCATTTGAGCTGGACGTTGACCGTCATCGAATTCTGGATGAGCACGTTGGCGCCGCTGTTCTGAATCACGGTGGTCAGTCCCGCGGCGGCGGCGAACGAGCCGTCACGCACGCTGTTGGCGCCGGTGACGACGTGGCGCGCGGTGGCTTCGCTGACGCCGCCGCTCTGTTCGACGTGCGTCGTGACGGTGCCGCCGCGCTGGCGCGAAAGCCGGTCGCCGGCCACCGCGTCGGCGGCGACGAACGACGGCGCAGGCGCAACGCCGACCGGCGGTGCGGCGAGCGCCGGCCGCGGCGCCGTCGCGAGCGCGCGCGCCGCGGCCGCGAGCGCCACTGCTTGAAGGGGCGATAACAACATCGGTTTCATCGATGAAAGTCCTTGGCACGCCGCAGCGCCGTGCCGGACGAACCGGCGAGCGCTGCGGCGGGAGGCGATCGGCAAAGGGTCAGCGGCCCAGGCTCAGATTGGCCTGGACGTTGACGCTCTGTTGCACCAGCGACGCGGCGCCGCTGTTCTGGCTCGCGACCATCACGCCCGCAGCCGACTGGCCGACGCGCGCCATGCTGTTGGACATGTTGAAGGTTTCGGCGCGCGCCATCTGGCGCCCGCCGTCGCCGCCACGACCGCCGGCGCCGGCGTCGGCCATGCCGCCGTTGCCGGTACCGCCGGCCGCGCCGGCGCTGCTGCCGCCCATGCCGCCGGCGCCGCCTGCAGCGCCATCGCCGGCGGTGGCCATGCCGCCGCTGCCGCCGGTCTCGTCGTCGCCCATGCCGCCGGCACCGCCGGCCGAGCGGCCGCCGCGCCCGCCGGCGCTGCCCATCGCGCCGTCGCCACCGCGCGCGGTGTGGGACGCGCCGCCTCGGCCCATGCCGCCGTGCGCCGTGCCGCCCATGCCGCCTTCGGCGCCGTTGGCGTTGCCGTCGAGCATCGCCCGGTTGCCGAGCCCGCTGACCGTGACGCCGGTGACCGTGCCGTCCAGGCGGCTGATCGACGTGGCGCTGCTGGTGTTGAACGCGTTGCTGGCCGACGAATTGGCGGTGCCGCCGTTGTTGGCCGACGCCGCGCCGAGTCCGTCGGCGCGCGACATGCCACGGTTGCCGCGCTGGTCGCCGCTGCTCTTGTCGTTGTTCTGGTCCTCGTTGGTGTTCGTCGTGGTGGTCGTCGCGGTGCGCGTGCGGCTGCTGTTGTCGTTGTTGGAGCTGTTCATGCTCCGGTCGCTGTTGTCGTTGTTCGAGCTGTTGGTGCTGCGGTTGCTGTTGTCGTTGTTCGAGTCGGCGACGCTGCGGTTGGTGCTGCGGTCGCTCGAATCGGTGTCGTTGCGCGTCGTCGTCGTGTTCGTCGTGCGCATGCTGTTGTCGTTGTTCGAATCGGCGACGCTGCGGGTAGTGCTGCGGTCGCTCAAGTCGGTGTCGTTGCGCGTCGTCGTCGTGTTCGTCGTGCGCATGCTGTTGTCGTTGTTCGAATCGGCGACGCTGCGGGTGGTGCTGCGGTCGCTCGAATCGGTGTCGTTGCGCGTCGTCGTCGTGTTCGTCGTCGCCGTGCGGTCGACGGTGGTCGTGCTCGTGCGGTTGTACGAATCGGTGGCGTTGAACGAACCGTCGTTGGCGGGCGCGGTCTGCGCGTGAGCCACCGTGGCGCCGAAGGCCAGCGTGATGGCGGAGACGATGAGGCTGAGTTTCATGCGTGGTCCTGAAAGGGTTGCGACAGGGTTGGAGCCGGCCTGCCGAATCGAGCCGGCCTGCCGGCGCCGCGGCGGCAACACGGGTGCCCCGTCGCGCCGAAAAGCGCTTTCGGCGCACCCTCATGCGTGGGGCGCCACTGGATGCAGGGTCGAACCCTCAAGGGTTGTCTTGCGCATCCGGCCAGCCCGTCGGCCGCCCGCGGCACCAACGCGTCCGAGGGGTCGACTTTCGCCATCGGCAGCGGTGTGACGCTCCCGTGGAGCAGCGTCGCGGAATCGGCATTTCCTACCGCTCGGTCGCGCGATCCGGCTGCCGAAACGGCACGGTCGGCAAATTCGACCGCCCCTCGCAGCCGGAAGCCAGTTAGATCAATTGAATGGCGCGTCGCGCCAAGCACGCCAGATAGTCGCGGTCGGTCAGCAACTCGGTGCGTTCGCGGCCGTGCCGGCGCCAGACGATGCGCACGACGTCGCTGCCGCCGTCGGCTTCATGGATCTCCACCGGGCCCGGTGGAACTGCGAGACGGCGGCCGTCTTCGCGCCAGCAAGGGGTGCCGCGTGCGCGGACGCCGTGTTTCATCGCGCGGGGGAGGCACCAAGCATGCCCGCGGCACGGCGCGCTGTGCGACGCGCCCTAGGCGGGTTCGGGTCGCGAGCCTTTCCGCTAGCGACGCGCGCCACAGCCGCCCGCCGCCCGGCGCCTCGCCCGCTGCACGCGGTTGCCATCGGTTCCGCTTCGGCGGCCGCGGCGCCGGCGCGGGCCGTGACCGACGCAGCGATGCCGCCGGTACGATCCGCCCAGACGTTCATTCGGCCAGCGGCGTCCGCCAATGCGGTTGATGTCCCAGGAAGTGGTGTAAGTCCAACCACTGCGTAGCGGCTTGCCG